>DATEJD010000373.1:0-18092 GCA_035278325.1 Gemmatimonadales bacterium
TCACCCTGAGCGAAGCGAAGGGGGCATGCGCTGACGCATGCCCCCTTCGCTTCGCTCAGGGTGACTCCGAGTCAGAGACGCCCGAGAGGCTACCGCAACGCACTCTAAGTGACCGACGGCGGTGGCGATGCGTCGTCGTCCTCATCGGCGTCACCGCTCTGGTTCCAGATATCCGCCGTCACCTTCCATGAGCCGTCTCGCTGCCGTTTGAGGCACATGACGTACTTGCCGGAGTCGGCCGGCTCCTCGTCGGTGGCCGGAAGATGATACTGGCCAACCAGATAGCCCAGGTTGCCGTTGACCTCGACCGCCAGATTGGTCACCTCAAGCCCCTCATCGGTCCCCTGCCGCCAGAAGGCCCGGATAGCCTCCCGACCCTGGATTGGCTCGTGGTCGGGCGGGAGCAGCATGGCGTCGTCGGCGTACAGGCTCGCCAGGGTCGCCACGTCACCCTTGTTGGAAGCCTCGACGTAACTCCGGATGGCCGACTCTACGGCCTGGCGGCCGGCCCTGTCGCGGTCGAGGGCAGCAGGCTGGCCGGCGCAGCCGGCCAGGAGGCCCAGAGCAGCCAGGACAGCCGGTACAGTCACCCCGCCTGTCATTCTGGCGCTAATCTTGCTATACTTCGGCTTCGTCCATAGTAGGTCTGCACGGCAGGCCTTCATGTTCACCCTCAATCTGGATCTTTGTGGCACGCAGATCACGGAACAGAAGCGCAGTTTCCACTCCCAGCTTTCGCCGGTCACCTGGCCGCTCCATGCAGTCCCACCGCGATTGGCTCCTCAACCTCCACGGTTCGGTGTGTGCCTATTGCGGTACCGAGACCCCCACTGACACCATCACGCTGGACCACGTTCGGCCCCGCCGTGGGCAAACTGCCTACGACCGTCCGGACAATCTGGTCCTGGCCTGCAGGGAGTGCAACGCGGCCAAGGCGGACACGCCGCTGGTCGCCTTCCTTATGCAGAAGCGGGCGCGGGGAGTCTACCTGCTCCATTACGGAGACCATCTCTCGGAGCCGCTGAAGGAGCTGGCGCGCCAGGCGTCCGAACGGCCGATCCTGCCGAAGGACTGACCCGCGCGACGGGACGGAAACACCAAGGGGCGGCCGCGACTGGCCGCCCCTTCTTGCGTCCGGGGGGCAGGTCACAGACGTCTCAGCATCCCGGCGCCACTGTAGGCGACGGCAGCTCGAGGCGAGCCCAGTCGAGACCCGCAGGATACGGAGGCCAAGCAATGCGAATCAGACGTTCCGCCAGCCATGGCATCGGCGAGGATCTGGTCAAGGGCGCCATCGCCGGGGCGGTTGCGACCTGGGTCATGGGCAAGGTGACCGATGCCCTGTACCAGCGTGAGAACCGGTGGGCCCGCCGGCGCGAAGACGACGCGCGAAGTGGGAAGACGTCCTACGGCGTGCTGGCCGAGAAGGCGGCGGGCGCGATGGGCGAGACCCTCGACGACGAGAGTCGGGAACGCTACGGCGCCGCGGCGCACTGGGCACTGGGGGTTGGCGCGGGCGCGATCTACGCGGTGCTGCGCCGCCGCCTCCAGGGCCTGGGGCGGACGGCAGGCGTCGGGTTCGGCACGGTATTCTGGGCGGCCGTGGACGAAGGGCTGGTGCCGGCGCTCGGCCTCACCCCCGGCCCGCGCGCGTTTCCCTGGCAAACCCACGCCCGCGGGCTCGCCGGCCATCTCACCTTCGGCACCATCACCGACGGAACCCTGCGGCTGCTCGACGCGGTGGCGTAGGTCGCCCGAGTCACCCCGAACGAAGTGAGGGGGGCATGCGTTCGGGCATGCCCCCTTCGCTGCGCTCAGGGTGACTCACCCCTCACAGCGGCCCGGTCACGGTCCCCAGGGCCTCGCGAATGATCCGACTCTGCTCGGCGGCGTGAGCCGCCGGGTAGCCTTCGGCGGGGCTGGCGCGCTCGGGTCGTCCGACATACGCCACCTGCACTCCCGCCGGTGCCAGCTCCAGCAGCTTGCTCGCGAGATAGCTCCACGCGCCCATGTTGCGCGGCTCCTCCTGCACCCAGACCAGCTCCGCGAGCCGCGGATAGCGCGCCAGCACCTCGCGCGCCTCCGACCAGGGGAAGGAGTAGAGCTGCTCCAGCCGGACGATCGCGGGGCGCTTCTCCGTCATTTTCTCGGCCTCGGCCACCAGATCGTAGTACACCTTGCCGGTGCACATGATGATCCTGGTCACCTCGGTCGCATGGCCAGCGGCCCACTCGTCATCCAGGACCGGGAACCACCGGCCCTGGGCCAGATCCTCGAGCCGCGAGCCGGCCTGAGGCAGGCGCAGCAGGCTCTTGGGCGTCATGACCACCAGCGGACGCTGTCGAGTGCGCCGCGCCTGGCGCCGCAGCAGGTGGAAGTACTGCGCCGGCGTCGTCGGATTGGCCACCCGGATGTTGCCCTCGGCGGCGAGCTGCAGGAAGCGCTCCAGCCGTGCGCTCGAGTGCTCCGGCCCCTGGCCCTCGTACCCGTGGGGCAGGAGCAGGGTGAGTCGCGTCGTGAGGCCCCACTTGGACAGGCCGGCGCTCAGGAACTGGTCCACGATCACCTGGGCGCCGTTGATGAAGTCGCCGAACTGCGCCTCCCACAGGACCAACGCCTCGGAGGCGGCCGCGCTGTACCCGTACTCGAAGCCCAGGGTGGCCAGCTCGCTCAGCGGACTGTTGTGCAGCTCGAACGGCGCCAGCGCGCCCGGGAGCCGCTGGATCGGGGCGAGCGGCTCGCCGGTGCGGACGTCGTGCAGCACCAGGTGTCGCTGGCTGAACGTGCCGCGCTCGGTGTCCTGGCCGGTGAGACGAACCGGTACGCCTTCGGTGAGCAGCGAGGCGAGGGCCAGCACCTCCGCGTGGGCCCAGTCGATCCCGCCTTCCGGTCCCATCGCCGCTCGGCGGCGCTCGAGCTGCTTCCTGAGCTTGGCGTGCACCGTGAACCCTTCGGGCCAGGTGAGCAGCTGGTCGTTGAGCGCCACGAGGAATTCGGCGGCCAGGCCGGTCTCCACCTCGACACCGGCCCCGGAGAGTTTATGGGTCGGCTCGGTCGGAGTGGCGCGGTTGGCCTTGAAGCCCTGCTGGATGTCCACCAGGCGCTGATAGGCTTCGGCCGCCTCGTGGTCCGCCTCGTCCTGCGTCAGCACACCCGCGCCCACCAGTGCGCGCGCGTAGAGCTCCCGAACGCTGGGCAGCGACTTGATGCGCTCGTACATGAGCGGCTGGGTGTAGGCCGGCTCGTCGCCCTCGTTGTGGCCGTGGCGACGGTAGCCGACCAGGTCGATCAGCACGTCCTGGTGGAACCGGTCCCGGTAGGCCATGGCCAGCCGCACCGCGCTCAGGCATGCCTCGGGATCATCCGCATTCACGTGGATGATGGGGACGTCGAAACCCTTGGCGAGGTCGGACGCGTGACGGGTGGAGCGGGCGTCCTCCATGTCGGTGGTGAAGCCGACCTGATTGTTGGTGATGATGTGGAGCGTGCCGCCGGTGCGGTATCCCTTGAGCGCGCCCAGGTTGAGCGTCTCGGCCACGACGCCCTGGCCGGCAAAGGCCGCGTCGCCGTGGATGATGACCGGCAGCGCCGCCGTGGGGTCGTGGTGCGCGTCGCGGCCGCGGCGCTGGGTCTGCTTGGCCCGGGCGCGGCCGTCCACCACCGGCGCCACGAACTCCAGGTGGCTCGGATTGGGCGACAGGGTAACGGTGATCGCCTTGTTCTTGCCCGTGCGGTACGCCCCCTCCGCGCCGTGGTGGTACTTCACGTCGCCAGTGCCGCCTTCGGGGGTCAGCTGCCCGGCCTCGACGTTCCGGCCGCCCTCGAACTCGGCGAAGATCGTCTCATAGGGCCGATTCACCGTGTGGGCCAGCACGTTCAGCCGCCCGCGGTGGGCCATGCCCAGCACCACGTCCCGCGCGCCGCTCTCCGCCGCGCGCTCGATCGTGAGGTCGAGCATCGGCACCAGCATGTCGACGCCCTCGATCGAGAACCGCTTCTGGCCCAGGTACGCCTTGTGGAGGAACTTTTCCAGCGTCTCGACCTGGGTGAGCCGCCGGAGCAGCGTCCGCTGCTCGTCCGCGCTCATCGGCTGGCGGTAGGCACCGCTCTCGATCTTCTCCCGCAGCCAGACGCGCTCCTCGTGGGTGGCGATATGCTCGATCTCGTAGGCCATCGTCCCGCAGTAGGTGGCCTGGAGATACGGCAGCGACTCGGACAGCGTGCGCCCGGGAACCGCGATCCGAAGCACCTTCGACGGGATCGCCGCCATCACCTCGGGCGTGAGACCGAGCGGGCCGGGATCGAGCGCGGGGTCACCGATGGGTGGTGTGCCCAGCGGGTCGAGATGCGCGGCCAGGTGGCCGTGCATGCGGAACGCCTTGACCAGGGCCATCGCGGCGGCCACGTGGTACAGCATCTCGGGCGCGACCGGCCCGGCGGCCTCCTGGCCGGGCTGCGCGCTCGGAACCGGCCGCGCGATCTGGTAGCCGGCCTCGCCCAGGCCCAGGCTCTCGGCGATGAGCTCGTAGAACCCCTGATCGCCCTGGAGCAGCCGGTCCAGGGTGGCCAGGAAGGCACCCGACTCCGCGCCCTGAATCACGCGGTGATCGTAGGTGCTCGTGACGGTCATGACCTTGCTGATCCCGAAGTCCCGGAGCCGCTCCTCGGACACCGTGCTGAACTCGGCCGGATAGCCGATGGCGCCGACGGCGATGATGCTGCCCTGGCCGGCCATGAGGCGCGGGACTGATGCCACCGTGCCCAGGCCGCCGGGGTTGGTGAGCGACATGGTGGCGCCGACGAAGTCGTCGGGCATCAGCCGGTTGTTCCGCGCCTTCTCCACCAGCGCCTCGTAGGCCGCATGGAACCCGGCGAAATCCATGGTGTCGGCCCGCTTGATGACCGGCACCACGAGGCCGCGGCTCCCGTCCTTCCGCTGCACGTCCACCGCGAGGCCCAGCGCGATCCCCTCGGGAGCGACCCGATACGGTGTGCCGTCCTTGACGGCGAGCGTGTGGCCCATGACCGGGTGCTGCTTGGTGGCCTGGACCAGCGCGAAGGCGATGAGGTGGGTGAACGAGATCTTGCCTGCCTTGCCCGCTGACTGGAGACCCCGATTGAAGCTCCGCCGCCGCTCCTCGAGCACCCCGACCGGCAGCACCCGGAACGTGGTGGCGGTAGGGACGGTGAGGCTCTCCGTCATGTTGGCGACGAGCTTGGCGGCGGGGCCCTTGATCGCAGACGCGCCGGTGGGCAGATCGGCGGCCGGAGCCGACGGGGCGGGGGAGGCAGGAGCCGCCGGAGGAGCAGCGGGCGGCATGGCCGCCGCCACGGCGGCACGAGGCTCGGTTTGCCGTGGGGCGGCGCCATTCCCGTCGGGACGCTCGCCGACTACGCCGCTCTCGAACAGCCGCCGCCACTCCGGTCCGACAGCGGAGGGATCCCGGAGGAATTCCTCGTACATGGCCTGGGCGAACCCGGCGTTGGCGGTCTCGAATACGTTGAAGTCCACGACGTCCACCATCCCGGCAAGGGAGCACGCGAAAGGGGTCGCCGGGACGGCCCGGTGACCCTGAGCGGGGAATGCATGAAGATAACAGTCGGCCACGGGGTTGGCATTCGGCCGGAAGCAGTGAAACAGCCCCGGATTGGTCCGGCCCAAGGGCGGCAGCATCTACCACTGGACACCCGGACAGGGTCGCCTGCGGACACCCGGAAGGGCCTCCTGCGGACACCTGGGCAGGGTGTCCGGGCAGGCTGCGTCAAGGATCGAGGGGTCAGAACGTCCCCTTCTCATACGATGACGATCCCACGAAGTCTTACCCAGGCGACCCGCTGGCTCGCTGCCGTCCTGGTCACAGGCTGCAGCGCAGAGGACCGGGCAGCCCCGGCACCTCCGGTGATGGCCATCGCCAAGGCGGATCCGCAGAGTGGCGATCAGCAGATCGGCATTGCGGGCAGCGAGCTGGGGCAGGCCCTCAGGGTGGTGGTCACGAGGGATGAAGCCCCGGCGGCGGGCGTGCCGGTATACTGGCGGACCTCGGAAGGGGTGCTCACAGCGGCGGGCGAGGTCACCGACGCGAACGGCATCAGCTCGGCCCGCTGGCGGCTGCAGCTGCTCTTCACCCAGCAGGTGGCCACCGCGTCGCTCGACTCGGTCGGGCCGCCAGGCGTTCTCTTCACCGCGATCGCGACCCCCAATCCAGGCTCTCCGAACACGATCCTGGTGGGATTGGACGGGAATCGATTCGAGCCGGCCGACCTCACGATCACGGCCGGTGAGACGGTCAACTGGTACTGGCCGCCAGGCAGTGCGAACCATAACGTCGTGCCCGACGACAACGACTCACCGCCCAAGTCCGGGGCGCCGGCAGGGTACCCCAGCTCTCACAGCTATCAGTTCACCGTCCCGGGCGTCTACCACTATTACTGCCAGGTCCATGGCGGGCCTGGCGGCGTAGGGATGTCGGGAACGATCACCGTCGCCGGATCTTGCGGAACGTCCTGTAAAGAGTGAAGGTCAGGGCGAAACCTTTCGACTGACCAGGGGAGTGCATCCATGCGGACTCGATGGAAGCGAG
This sequence comes from Gemmatimonadales bacterium, assembly GCA_035278325.1. GTDB lineage: Bacteria > Gemmatimonadota > Gemmatimonadetes > Gemmatimonadales > GWC2-71-9 > CAVVWJ01. The sequence continues at coordinate 6,582 of DATEJD010000373.1, forward strand.
ACGCGCTGGCCATGGCCGCGCTGTTCACGCTGGCCTGCAACGGCAACAGTGACCCGACGGTATCGGCGCCGATCATCGCGAAGAGCGGCACCAAGAGCGGCGACGCGCAGAGCGGTCCGGCGAACCAGGCCCTGCCGAATGAGCTCAGGGTGGAGGTGACGCGCGACGGCGCACCGGCCTCCGGGGTCACCGTCACCTGGTCCACCGGAAGCGGCGGTACGCTGACACCGACCACCGATCAAACCGACGCCGACGGACTGAGCACCAGCGTCTGGACGCTCGGGCCCACCACCGGACCGCAGTCCGCCACGGCTCGGGTGGACGGTGGCGGACTCAATTCGACCGCCACCTTCACCGCCACGGCCACCACCGGCACGCCGGGTCACGTGATCCAGGTGATCAGCGTGGACAACGATGGGGGCAATCGCTTCGTGCCGACCAACCTGACGGTGGTGGTGGGCACGACCGTCACCTGGGAGTGGGTCGACAACCTCTTTGCGCACAACGTCGTCCCCGATGACGCATCGACCCCGGCGCAGAGCGGCGGCCTGGTGAGCGGGCCGCACACCTATGAGTACACGTTCAATGCGATCGGCACGTTCCAGTATCACTGTCAGGCCCACGGCAGCGCCGGTATGGTCGGCACCGTGACGGTAATCCCCGCGGGCCCGAGTAACTGACGCTCGAGCGGGCGGGTAGTCGGTCTACCCGCCCGCGAAGGCGACGTATCGCGCCGTCTCCTCCTCTACTCTCGCCTCGTCCCACCCGCGCTCGCGCGCCATCAGCTCCGCCACCCGGCGCGCGGCCGGCACGCCGCGATCCTGGCACTCGTAGTACAGGTGCATGCGCCGCACCATGACGTCCTCGACCGTCTGCGCCATCTCCCGCCGCACCGCGTGCACCACCTCCGCCTCCACCGCGGGGTGCGGCGGCGCGAGCCGGCGGAGCAGGCGCCGCTCGCCCGCGCCGAGGTTGTAGATCCCGGCGGCTTCGGTGCCGTAATTCCTGAGCAGGTGCTCGACGCTCTCGGGTGCGACGCCGAGCTCGAGCCCGCGCTCGCGGAACTGGCCCAGATCGGCGGCCTCGCCGCCGGGCAGCGCCTCCTCGTCGGTGCGCACCGACTCGCCCCGCGGCCGCCCGTCCTTGTAGCGGAGCTCGCGCGCGGCGCGGTCCACCACCTCCGCGGCCATCGAGCGGTAGGTGGTGAGCTTGCCGCCAACCACCGTGATCATGCCGCCGGACCCCTGGACGATCGCGTGCTCCCGCGAGCGATTGGACTCGGTCCGCCGCTCCTTGTCGGAGAGCAGCGGACGGAGCCCGGCCCAGCTTGCCCGCACGTCCTCCACGCCCAGCCGCGCGTTGGGGAAGCGCGCGTTGGTCGAGCGAAGGAGGTAGACAATGTCGTCGTTGCCCACCGTGAGCGCGTCGGGATCCTCGGTGCTGTCGGTGTCGGTGGTGCCGATGTACGAGAGGTCGTTCCACGGCAGGATGAACAGCACCCGGCCGTCGATGGGGCTGGTGAAGACGATCCCGTCCCGGTGATCGAGCCGGCTCCGCTCCACCACGATGTGGACGCCCTTGGTGGGCTGGAGCAGGGGCGCGGCGCCGGAATCCTCCAGCAACCGCACCCGATCGGCCCACGGGCCGGCGGCGTTCACCACCACGCTGGCCCGAAGCGCCGCCTGGGCCCCCGTGAGCCGGTCCTCCAGCTGGGCACCGACCACGCGCCCCGCCGTGCGCTCGAGGGCCCGGACCGCGGTATAGTTCGCCACCAGCGCGCCGTGATGCACCGCCGACCGGATGGTGGCGAGGGTGAGGCGCGCGTCGTCGCACTGGGCGTCGTAGAACCGGGCGCCGCCCAGGAGGCCGCGCTCCCGGAGCATCGGCTCCGCCTCCAGCAGGGCGCGCTTGCCCAGCATGCGGTGCATCCGCACATTGCGGAACAGTGCCAGGGCATCGTACAGCCACATGCCCAGGGCCAGCCGCCAGAGCGGAATGCGGTCACCGCGATGCAGGGGAAAGACGAAGGGCAGCGGCCACACCAGGTGGGGCGCGATCTTGAGCAGGATGCGCCGTTCCCGGTTGGCCTCGAGCACCAGCCTGAGGTCGCCGGTCTCGAGGTACCGAAGGCCGCCGTGCACCAGCCGGCTCGAGCGGGAGCTGGTGCCGGCCCCGAAGTCGTGTTGATCGACGAGCACGGTCCGGAGCCCGCGCATGGCCGCGTCGCGCGCCACGCCGGCGCCGGTAATTCCGCCACCGATGACGAGCAGGTCGGCCGGCTGGGCGGTGAGCTGCTCGAGCGTCGACCGCACCGAGGACCGACCGCCGTGAGCCTGCCCCCCACTCCGCGTCTGGCCCGCCCCAGCACTTGGTTTTTCTGGCACGCTCATCGGATCCGGCCCGGGATGCGGGTGCTCGATCTGGCGTGCGGCGAAGGCCGCCACAGCATCGCCGCGGCGATGCTCGGCGCCCACGTCCTCGGCATCGACCGGGACGAGTCCCGGCTGGCGACGGCGCGCGAGCTTGCCCAGGCGCACGAGCTCTCGGTGGAATGGCGGGTCGTCGACCTGGAAGGACCCTGGCCCGAGCTCGGGCGTTTTGATGCGGTTCTGGTGTTCAATTATCTTGACCGTGCACGGATGCCCGAGGTCCGTGATCTGGTGGCGCCTCGCGGCCTGCTGATGATGGAATCGTTCCTGACCGGCCAGCGCGAGCTCGGCTGGGGCCCCTCCTCGGACGACCACCTCCTGCGTCCGGGCGAGCTGGGCCGCCTGGTCCAGCCGCTCCGCATCCTGCACGGACGCGAGGTGCTCGAGCCGGTCGATGCCGAGCGCTGGCGCGCGGTTGCGAGCGTGGTGGCCGTTCGCGATGAATAGTACAACCGCGATGCGGTGACCAGAAAGCGGTGCGGTGAGAGTTAGGCGGAGGTGAGTCACCCTGAGCGAAGCGAAGGGGCCGTGCGTTGGGGCATGCCCCCCTCACTTCGTTCGGGGTGACCCCACGTTGACTTACCGCTCACCTCACCGGTGACTGTCTCCTCACCACTCACCTCGGACGCTATGCACGACTCCCGGCCCGGGCGGCGGGTGGCCATCGTGGCCGGCCTCCGCACGCCATTCGCCAAGAGCGGGACCGTCTTCCGCGACGTCTCCGCCACGGCGCTGGCCCGCCACGCCGCGCGCGAGCTCCTGGTGCAGACCGAGCTCGACGGGCGCGAAGTGGACGAGGTGATCTTCGGTCAGGTCGTGCCCTCGGTCCGCGTGCCCAACGTGGCCCGGGAGGTGAGTCTCCTCCCGCAGCTCCTTCCCAGCGTGCCGGCCTACTCGCTGAACCGCGCCTGCGCCTCCGCCGCGCAGGCCATCACCAACGCGGCCGATCAGATCGCGCTGGGCCACGCCGACGTGATCCTCGCCGGCGGCGTCGAATCGCTGTCCGACATTCCCGTGCTCCACTCGCGCCGCTTCAGCCAGATCCTGGTCGAGGCGGGGAAGGCCAAGACGATGGGCCGCCGGATCGGGACGCTGGCCCGCACCCGTCCTCGGGATCTGGTGCCCGTCACCCCCGCGGTCGCCGAGCCCTCTACCGGCGAGACGATGGGGCAATCCGCCGAGAAGATGGCGAAGGAAAACGGCATCACCCGCGAGGCGCAGGACAGGCTGGCGCTGCAGAGTCATCGGCGCGCCTCGGCCGCCACGGAGGATGGCCGGCTCACCGCCGAGATCGCGCCCTGGTTCGGCGGGCCAGGCATGGACGAGATCGTCACCACCGACAACGGCATTCGCGCCGACACTTCGCTCGAGGCCCTGGCCGAGCTCCGGCCGGTGTTCGACCGCCGCTACGGCTCGGTCACCGCGGGCAACTCGTCGCCGCTCACCGACGGCGCGGCGGCCGTGCTGCTCATGGCGGAGGACAAGGCGGCCGCGCTGGGGTACCGGCCGCTGGCCTATCTCCGGAGCTACGCCGTTGCCGCGGTGGATCCCTCGTGGCAGCTCCTCATGGGTCCGGTGTACGCCGTCCCCCGCGCGCTCGAGCGGGCCGCCCTCGGCTGGAGCGATCTCGGACTGATCGAGATTCACGAAGCCTTCGCGGCGCAGGTGCTGAGCAATGTGCAGGCGTGGGGCTCGGCCGCGTGGGCGGAGCGGCTGGGCCTCGCCGGGCCGGTGGGCGAGGTGGATTGGGAGCGCACCAATGTCGCGGGCGGCTCGATCGCGATCGGTCACCCGTTCGGCGCCACCGGCGCGCGCCTGGTTACCACCCTCGCCTGCGAGATGGTGCGGCGCGACGTGCAGTTCGGGCTCATCTCCATCTGCGCGCAAGGCGGGATGGGGCACGCGCTCGTGCTGGAGCGGGACTAGTGTCGGCCTTCACCACGGTGGTCGAGAACGGGATCGCGGTCGTCACGTTCGACCTGCCGGGCGAGCCGGTCAACAAGCTGAGCGACGCGGTCAAGGTCGAGTTCGAGGCCCTGCTCATCCGGCTCCGGGATGACACCACCATCCGAAGCGCGGTCCTCATGTCGGGCAAGCCGGACACCTTCATCGCCGGCGCGGACATCGAGGAATTCAGCGAGCTCACCACCGAGAGCGCCGCCGAGCGGCTGAGCTTCGAGGGCCAGGAGATGGTGAGCCGGGTGGAGACGCTGTCGACGCCGGTGGTGGCCGCCATCCATGGTGCCTGCCTCGGCGGGGGGCTCGAGCTCGCGCTCGCCTGCCACTATCGGATCGCGACCGATCACCCCAAGACCCAGCTCGGCCTGCCCGAAGTGCAGCTCGGTCTGATCCCGGGGGCGGGCGGGTGCCAGCGCCTGCCGCGGCTCATCGGCGCGCGCGCGGCGCTCGACATGATCCTCACAGGCAAGAGCGAGCGCGGCGCCAAGGCGCTGCGGCTCGGGCTGATCGACGAGCTGGTCCCGCCCAGCATCCTGCGCGCGTCGGCCGTGGCCGCGGCCGATCGCCTCGCGCGCGAGGGCATGCCCCAGCGGAAGCCCAAGGGCGGCATTCCGGGCCTGGCGCTCGACCGTACCGCCGCCGGCCGCCGGCTGGTGTACCGCGCCGCCGAGAAGCGGGTCCTCACCAAGACCGGCGGCCACTATCCCGCGCCGATCCGGGCGCTCGACGCGGTGCGGACCGGGCTCGAGCAGGGCATCACCGCCGGCCTGGCCGCCGAGCACCGCGCGTTCGGCGAGCTCGCCGTGGGCGACGTCTCCCGCAAGCTGGTGCAGGTGTTCTTCGCGACCAACGCCCTCAAGAAGGACGACGGAATCGTGCCGGGGAGCGCGGTGCCACGGCAGATCCGACGGCTGGGCATCGTGGGCGCCGGCTTCATGGGCGCGGGCATTGCCGGCACGGCGGTGCTCAACGTGGAGGTCGACACCCGGCTCAAGGACGCGGACCTGCCGCGGGTGGGCAAGGGACTCAAGAGCGCGACCGCCATTCTCGCCGAGCGGCAGAAGCGCCGCCGGCTGACCCGCCCACAGCTCGAGCGCCTGAGCGCGCTCCTCTCCGGGGGCGCCGACTACCGCGGCTTTGCCCGGGCGGACCTCGTGATCGAGGCGGTGTTCGAGGATCTCGATGCCAAGCGCGGGGTACTGGCCGAGGTCGAGGCCGTGACCCGTCCCGAGGCGATCTTCGCCAGCAACACCTCGACCATTCCCATCCGCGAGATCGCGGCGCTTGCCGCCCGACCGGAGCGGGTGCTCGGGATGCACTTCTTCTCGCCGGTCGAGAAGATGCCGCTGTTGGAGGTGATTCCCACCGAGGCCACCGATCCGGAGGCGATCATCACCGCGGTGCGGTTCGGCCGCCGCATGGGCAAGACGGTGATCGTCGTCGCCGACCATCCCGGCTTCTGGGTCAACCGGATCCTGTCGCCTTATCTGAACGAGGCGGCCATCCTCATCGCGGAAGGCGTCCCGATCGAGCTGATCGACCGGACCATGACGCGCTGGGGTTTTCCGGTCGGTCCGGTCGCGCTGCTCGATGAGGTGGGACTCGACGTGGCCCAGAAGGCGAGCGCGGTCATGCACGCGGCGTTCGGCGACCGGCTGCGTCCGCCCGAGACGCTGGCGCGGCTCATCGCCGACGGCCGCCAGGGCCGCAAGAACGAGCGCGGCTTCTACCGCTATCACGACGGCCACAAGGCGGGCGTAGACGACTCGGTCTACTCGCTCATCGGCGTGCGCCCGGTGGAGGACGCCGATCCCGGCGTGATCGAGCGCCGGCTGGTGTTCGCCATGCTCAACGAGGCCGCCATGGCGCTGGAGGACGGCGTGGTCCGCACCCCGCGCGATGGCGACATCGGCGCGCTGTTCGGCATCGGCTTCCCGGCGTTCCGCGGCGGACCCCTCCGCATGATCGACGATCTCACCGCCACCAAGGTGGTCGAGACGCTGCGCGATCTGGAGGACGTCCACGGCTCCCGCTTCTCGCCGGCCGGCGGACTGATCAGCACCATTCTCCACGGCGGACGCTACTACCCCGCCTGACCCGAGCGTCCTCCGGCCCATCCAGCGGCCAGACTGACCACTTTGCGGGTCCGGTGTTTCGCCGGGCGACATCGCCGCACCTCCGTGTGACTGCCGTCACACCTCTTCCGCCTTCGCCTCCCCGAGCGAATCGACGCCTCACGTCGCTGGACGTGCAGGTCACGCCGCGAACCGCGCAGGTCGCGACGGAAACGTTGTATGACCAGAACGGCGAACTCTATGTTCGTCGGGTCGCAACGCGCCGCCGCCTGCGACAGCGTGCTCAGCCTCGAGAGTCGTAGCGCCGAATCCGATCTTCGCAGCCACCCCGCTGGTTCGCTGTATCCGCATCACCTTCCTCCGCGCGTGGCCCAGCTCGATCTCGGCGTCGACGGGAGACATCCATGACCATTGTTGTTCGCACGGCGTTGGTCGCCTTGGGCGCCTGCGCCTGCCTCGCTCGGCTCGGGTCGGCTCAGCAGCAGCCGTCCACCATCACGGGCCACGTCACCAGCGCGGCGGGAGCGCCCCTGAGCCAGGCCACCGTGTTCGTGCAGGAGCTGAACGCCGGGGCCACCACGCGGGCCGACGGGAGCTACACGCTCGCCATCCCGGGCGCGCGGGTACCGGCGGGTCCGGTGACGGTCTCGGCGCGCGCGGTGGGCTTCAAGCCCGCACTCGCGCGGATCACACTCGCCGCCGGCACGGTGAACCAGGACTTCAAGCTCGCCGAGAACCCGCTTCGGCTCGGCGAGATCGTCGTGACCGGAGCCGGCACCGTGTCCGAGGTCGAGAAGCTCGGCGTGGGCCGGAGCACGGTGGACTCGACCGCCATCGTGCGAAGCAACGAGAACAACATCGTGAACGCGCTGGCCGCCAAGGCCCCGAACGTGAGCGTGACCTCGGCCTCGGGGGAGCCGGGCGCCTCGGCCCAGATCCAGATCCGCGGGCTGACGACGATCACCGCGTCCGATGGGCAGCCGCTCATCGTGGTGGACGGGGTGCCGGTCGACAACTCGATCAACTTCAACAACCCGCTCAACGCGGCCGCCAACGCCAGCGCGCTGCCGTCCAACCGGGCGATCGACATCAACCCGGACGACATCGCCAACGTCGAGATTCTCAAGGGCGCCGCGTCGGGTGCCATCTATGGGTCGCGCGCAGGCCAGGGCGTGATTCTCGTCACGACCAAGCATGGGCAGCCCGGGCCGACGCGGTACTCGCTTCGGAGCTCGATCGGGCTCAACCAGCACGGCCGCCTGCCCGAGTTCCAGCACAGGTTCGGCCTTGGTACCGGTGGCCAGCCGCCCGCCTGTGTGCCGGGCGGACAGACCAACTGCGCCGTCGGGTTCTCCGAGGCCGGGAGCTGGGGTCCGGAGCTCGCGCCGGGGACGCCGGTCTTCGATCACTCGGCCGAGATGTTCCAGAACGGCTACACCACCGACAACACGCTCACGATCTCGGGCGGCAGCGACCGCACCACGTTCTATCTGTCCGGCGGATACAACTACGACCGCGGCTACATCGTGGGCCCGAACAGCCACTTCCGCCGCATCGCGGTCCGGTTCAACGGCTCCCAGCGGATCCTCGACAACCTGAAGGTCGGCGCCAACGTGGCGTATGCCGACGACATCGGCTCGGCCGTGGTGAGCCGGAACAGCACCGAGGGCCTGCTGCTCGGCGCCTGGCGGACGCCGCCCAACTTCGACAATGAGCCGTTCCTGGTGAACGGGCTGCAACGCTCGTTCCGCTTCCCCAATCCGGGTCCGGGCTCCGAGCAGGTGGGACGGCGGTACGACAATCCATTCTTCTCGGCCTTCGAGAACCTGGCCCAGTCGGAGGTGGGACGGACCTACGGCAACGTGAACGCCGAGTGGGGCGCCTTGTCATGGCTCAAGTTCAACGAGACGCTTGGCCTCGACTACTCCAATGACGAGCGCACGCAGGGCTGGCCATGGACGACGTCCACGACCACCGTGGCGGGCGCCAACGGCGTCGGGGCGGTCAATGCGGGTTACATCCGCACGTCCCAGATCGATCACAACCTCACCGCGACGGCGACCTACAAGCTTCGGTCCTTCTGGAGCGGCACGGTCACCGTGGGGCAGAACCTCAACTCGAACGGCTACCAGACCCGGCAGGCGCTGGGCGTGGGCCTGATCGCGCCACAGCCGTTCAACCTGACGAACACGTCCAGCCAGCTCCCACCGTACGATTTCAAGCAGACGGTGCGGCTGGAATCGTACTTCGGCCAGGTCACGGCCGACCTCTACAACCAGCTGTTCCTCACCGCCGCCATCCGGAACGACGCGGCGTCGAGCTTCGGCATCTCGTCACGGCGGAGCTGGTTCCCCAAGGCGAGCGCCGCCTGGACCTTCTATCGCGGCCAGGGCAATGCGAACGGCTGGCTCACCTTCGGCAAGCTGCGGGCGGCCTACGGCCAGAGCGGCACCCAACCCCAGCCCTACCTCCTGGCCAACGTGTTCAACTCGACGACCCTGGCCGACGGAGGTTGGGGGCCCACGAGCTCGACCCAGATCGGTGGCGTGGGTGGTGTGGTGACCCGGTACAACCTGCCCACCCAGACCCTCGGGCCTGAGCGGGTGAAGGAGTTCGAGACCGGCGTCGACCTCGGACTGATCCAGGACAAGGCCGACTTCGGCATCACGTACTACCGGCAGAACTCCACCGGCGTGATCCTCAACATTCCGGTGGCCGGGAGCACCGGCTACACCGAGGAGCCGGCCAACGCGGCCTCGCTCCGGAACATCGGTTTCGAGCTCGCGCTCAACGTCCGGCCCATCACGACGAAGGACTTCGGGTGGGAGGTCGGGGCCCAATGGGCCCACAACCGGAGCCTCACGACCGATCTGGCCGGCGTGACGTTCGCGCCGTTCCCGCTGAGCGGAGGATCGAACGGCCTGGGCGTCCAGGCGGTGGCCATCAAGGACCAGCGCGTGGGGGTCTTCTACGGCACCGACTTCGTTCGCTGCGGCCGCGGGCTGATCGTCAACAACGTGAGCATCGACCAGACGGCCGGGGCGTGCCTCGGGGCGCCCAGAGGCGCACTCTACATCGATGCGACCGGATATCCCCAGCTCGACGCATCCAACAACTACGTCGTCGGCGACCCCAACCCCGACTGGACCGGCTCACTCCGCACCGCGCTGCACTACAAGAAGGTCTCGGTCAGCGGGCTGCTCGACATTCGCCACGGGGGCGAGAACTACAACGGCACCCGGGGCGCGATGGACCACTTCGGCACGTCCGCCGAGTCCGAGCGCTTCCGCACCGGCGGGGACTTCGTGTTCGGGAAGAACTACCTCCATGGACCCGTGGCCGGCCCGGGCGCGGGCATGGCCGTGCCGCTCGACGAGTCCTGGTTCACCGGACCCGGCGGCGTGTTCAACGGGCCGGTGTCGCTCTTCATCGAGCACTCCGGGTTCGTGAAGCTGCGCGAGATCTCGGTGGGCTACACGTTCGACCAGCCCTGGGTCGACCGCATCCTGGGCTTCCACAGCATCGACATGCGTGTCGCCGGCCGCAATCTGGTGACCTGGACCAAGTACACCGGGGTCGATCCGGAGACCTCGCTGCTCGGCTCGGCCACCCCGGTGCGCGGGATCGACTACTTCAACGATCCGCAGGTCCGCACCTTCGTCCTGACCCTCACCCTCAACCGCTGATGCCGGCGCGGAGAACCAGACGATGACTGCCAGGACACAGGCCTGGGCGATCGCCGCCGTTGTGGCCCTCGCGCTCGGCACCGCCGCATGTAACGACTACCTCTCGGGACCCGGAGTCTCGCAGGATCCCAATAACATCACCAAGCTCTCGCGGCCTGGGCCGCTCTATATCGGCATCCAGGCCGCCCAGGCGGTCCAGTTCCAGGGCCAGATCGCGCGCTCCGCGGCCGAGTATGTGCAGCAGGTTTCGGGCAACTCGCGTCAGTTTATCGGATTCGATCGCTATACGATCGACCCGACGACCATCGACCCCGAATGGACGTCGGTCTACGGCTCCAGCCGAAACCTCAACGGCGGCGGCGGGCTGCTCGACATCCGGAAGATGCAGCAGCTCGCCCGTGCCCTCGGAGACTCGCTCTACATCGGGATCGGCAAGGTCTACGAGGCGCTGGTGATGGACATGGCTGCGACGGTCTGGGGTGACATCCCCTACCGGGCGGCCGCCGATTCCAACAACAAGACCCCGGCGTTCGATCCGCAGCTGCAGGTGTTCGCCGACCTGCAGGCGCAGCTCGACTCGGCCATCAACATCTACCTGCCGGCCGCCGGCCCCACCAACCTCGGTCCGCCGCAGGACCACGCCGAGCTGATCTTCGGAGGCCTGGACGCCACCGGCCTGCGCACGGTGTACACCCAGGTGGCCCACTCGCTCAAGGCGCGGATCTACATGCATACCGCCGAGGTGGACCCCACCTCGTACGCGCTGGCACTGGCCCAGGTGCCGCTTGGTATCAGCGCCCCGACCAACGATTTCAACTGGTTCGCCGACGCGACGCCAAATGGCAACAACATCTGGTTCCAGTTCATGGCCACCCGCGGCGACATCGGTCCCGGGGCGGCGCTCATCGAGATCATGAAGCATCGGATCGCCGCCGGCGTGGAGGACAGCGCGCGGATCAATTACTACTTCGTACCCGCCACCGACAGCGCCGGGACGCCGCTCGGCTTCTTCGGCTTCAGGCCCGCGGGCACGACCAATCTCCAAGTGGCTCCCGGCGTAGACCCCGGCAACGGCGTGCTGCCGCCGGGCGCCACCACGCCGGTCTACTCGGGGTTCAACTTCATCGACCCGAACATCGATGTGGGCGATTTCCGGCAGCCCGAGATCACCTATGTCGAGACCCAGCTCATCGGGGCGGAGGCGGCGTTTCACGTCGGCGGCCAGGGCGCGGCGCAGCCCTTCCTGGACGCCGCGCGGGCCAACCGTGGATACGGTGCCCGCGGGGCGACGGAGAACGTCTTCCCGCCACTCGCCACGACGCCGGCGACGCTCGAGAACATCATGAGCGAGAAGTACGAGGC
>DATEJD010000374.1:0-5405 GCA_035278325.1 Gemmatimonadales bacterium
TCCGACTGGACCGTCGCGCCGATCGACCCGATCCTCGGCATCTACGCCGCGGTCACGCGCCGGACCCTGGACGGGAAACACCCGGAGGGCTGGATCCCCGAGCAGAAGATCTCGGTGGACGAGGCCCTTCGCGCGTACACCGGCGGCGACGCCTACGGGGTATTCGCGGAGCGAACCCGGGGCCGGCTGGCCCCGGGATACAAGGCGGATCTGGTGCTGCTGGATCAGGACCTGACCCGCATCCCGCCGGAGGCGATCGAGCGGGCCGCGGTGCGGGCGACGGTGGTCGGCGGCCGTGTCGTGTATCAGGCGAAATAGGCCCCAAGTGCGACACCGACCTGCTCTGAAATGCCCAGTCGGTGTCGCATTTCTATCTCGGTCATGAGGCTACGCCCATCGCCTGCAACCGCTGAGACGACTGTCGATTTCTTGGCTGCTTGACCCTGCCTGGGCCGAGCCGCATCTTCGTCCTGTCCCCAACGTCACAATCAGTCGCAGGTCGCCCGACTCGCGTCCCGAGCCGGCCGGCATGTAGTCCGTCCGAAACCGGAAACGGAGGCCGTGTGTCGCGCCGTCTCCTGGGTGGATTCGTAGTCGCCGCCATGCTGGGCGCTCCGCGCGCGTACGCGCAAGGGATCGATCTGCTGGTGCCGCTGCCGGAGCTCGAGGCCCGCGCGGCGCGCGACTCGCTCGATCCGGGAGCCCAGTACGACGTCGCCCTCGGCTACTGGTTCTCCCGGCGATTCGACGACGCAGAGCGCGCCCTCCGGCGGTCCATCGCGATCGAGCCCAAGTTCGCGCCGAGCTGTCTCGGGCTTGCCTACCTGCCCTTCGCCCGCCGGCCGAAGCTGTGGAAGGAAATGCGCGAGGGTCGCGTGCCGGAAGAGGCTCGCCCCGCGTTCGACGAAGCCGTGCGACTGTACCAGCGTGCCTTCCTGCTCGACCCCATGGTGGATCTCAAGGTCTATGCGCTGGTCATGCCGCCGCGGCCTGCGCTGGTGGTGGGGTTCAACGCCGACCGCACCTACGTGGCCCTGGTCCACGGATTCGAGGCATTCTGGAGTGGTGACTACGAGGCCTCGCTCAACCATCTGGAGCGCGTGCTGGGCGAGTTCCGCCCCAAGCATGAGGCTGACATTCCCCGGGTGCTGCTCTGGTACCATGGCCTCGCGGCGGCTCATGTCAACCGCTATGACGTGGCCATCAGCGACTTCCGGACACTGCTGAACCGGGCCCTCGCGCTCGAGCGGACCGACTCGGTCCAGTACTTCACCCTCGCCTCCAACCAGGTGCGCTACGTGCTGGCCACGCTGTACCGCCGCGGTCAGCGGCCGGATGAGGCCATCGCGTTGTATCAGGAGAGCCTGTCGAACGATCTCGGCCTCTTCGCGGCCCACAGCCAGCTGGCCGACATCTTCGAGGAACGCGAGCAGTGGATCGAGGCGGTCGCTGAGCGCCAGCGCGCCATCGACGCATTCCCCGACAACTCGAGCCTGCGCTACGAACTCGGCCGCACGCTGGCCCATGCCCGCGATTTCACCCACGCCGCCACGGTGCTCTCCGAGGCCATGGAGGCCAACCCGTCCAACCCGCGCATTCCCTATTCGCTCGGACTGGTCCAGCTCCGGCTGGGTGACCAGCCCGGCGCCCGCCGGACCCTCGCGAGGTTCGTTGCTATGGCGCCGAGCCGGTTCTCGAGCCAGGTCCGCGAGGTACAGCAGCAGCTCGCGAAGATGGACCAGGCGCAGGCCGGTTCACAGTGACGTCAACCTCCGTGCCCACCTCACCGGGGAGCCTCCCATGCGGCACATCCTTGTCGTAGCGGGGACGCTGGTGCTGGCCGTTGTCCCGGCCGCTGCTGCGCAGAAGGTGAAGGTCACCGAGTCGATCGACCAGCTCGAGGCCCGGGTCCGAGCCGACTCCAACGATGCCGCCGCCCACTACAACGTGGCCCTCGGCTACTTCAGCCGGAAGCGCTACGCCGACGCCGAGCAGGAGCTCCGGACGGCCACCAGCATCGACCCGCAGTTCGCCGATGCCTACCTGGCTATGTCCATCGTGCGGAACTGGGACGAGGAGTACTGGAAGCAGCTCCGGAAGAGCGGGGGCGAGCAGGCGGTGCGCGACGCCCAGGAACAGCACAATCGGGAGTTCCGCCGAGCCTTCCTCGCCGATCCTCTGGTCGATATCAAGATCCTCGGCGGGACCTACAAGATCACCGGCTACAGCCGGACCCTGCAGGGGCTTCAGGACCTGGTGGAGGGTCGCTACGATCGGGCCTACGATCGGTTCGACCAGGAGATCACGTCCAGCCTCAAGTACCAGCCGCTCGACTCGATTCCCTGGGTGATCATCTGGCTTCGCGGCCTCGCGGGGGCCCGTCTCGAGCGGTACGATCCTGCCATCACCGACTTCTCCGAGCTGCTCACGCGGACCGAGCGGGCGACTCCGACGGATTCGATCGTGCAGCTGCAGCTCATGGCCAACGAGTACCGCTACGTGCTCGCCGCGCTCCATCAGCGCGCGGGGCACAACGACCGGGCGGTGCAGCTCTATCAGGCCGTGGCCACAGCGGACATGGGGAACTATATGGCCCACGCGCAGCTGGCCAGGATGTACGAGGCCGGGCGCGACTGGGACCGTGCGGTGGCGGAGCGACAGGCCGCGGTCTCCGCCAACCCGGGCGACAGCAGCCTGCTGCTAGATCTGGGGATCACGCTGGGCAAGGCGGGGCGTTTCGGCGACGCCGTGGAGAGCCTCAACGAGGCGGTCGCCGCCAACCCGCGCGAGATCCGCGCGCTCTACTATCTCGGCCTCGCCGAGCAGCAGCAGGGGCACGCCGAACAGGCGCGGGCGGCATTCACCAGGTTCCTCGCGCAGGCGCCCAGCAGGTACGAGCGGCAGATCACCAGCGCGAAGGAGCGTCTCCATGCCATGGAGTAGGCCGTGTCGGTCCGCGGCGCTGGCCTTCGTGCTCGCATGCCCGCCCGCGACTCTCCGGGCCCAGGCGAGCGCGTACGAGCAGCTCCAGGCGTTCTCGGGTGTCCTGAGCCATGTGCGCGCCAACTACGTGGACTCGGTGGACTTCGGTCGGCTGGTACAGGCCTCGATCCGGGGTATGCTGAGCTCGCTCGATCCCCACAGCCGCTACACCACCCGCGAGGAGTTCGACCTGCGCCTGCGCTGGGATCGCGGTGAACTGGCCGCGCCGGGCCTATTTCTCGAGGATGCCGATCGCGCCGTCACCATCCTCCGGGTAGAACCCGAGAGTCCCGCCGCCAAGGCGGGGGTGCAGGCCGGTGACCGCGTGGTCCGGATCAATGACAGCAGCGTGGCCGGGCTCGACGCCGACGCCATCGAGGCGCGGCTGCTGGGCGACAAAGGCTCGAAGGTGCGTCTCACTTTCGAGCGGGGGAGTCGGGTGGACCCCGACACCTTCGCGGTGACCCTCAAGCGCGTGATCTTGGAGCATCACGTCGTGGGCGCGCCGCGGATGGCCGACGGCACCACGGGATACGTGAGACTCTCGGAATTCACTCCGCTCGCGCCCAAGGAGCTGGAAGACGCCGTCAAGAAGGCGCGGGGGATGGGAGCCAGGCAGCTCATCCTGGATCTGCGCGGCAATCCGGGTGGCGACATCGACGCGATGATCCGGATTGCGTCGGCGTTTCTCCCGGCGGGTGCCCAGGTGTTTCACACCCAGGGGCGCAAGAAGACCGGCTTCGAGTCGGTCGTGACCCACGATGCCGGCGATTTTGCCAAGCTGCCGCTGGTCGTGCTGATCGACGCGGGGTCCGCGAGCGCCGCGGAGATGCTCGCGGGGTCGCTGCAGGACCACGATCGGGCGCTCATCGTCGGCCGCCGGAGCTTCGGCAAGGCGCTCATGCAGTCGTCGCTCCCGCTTCCCAACGGCGACGTGGTCTGGCTCACTACCGCGCGGGTGGCGACGCCCAGCGGGCGGATCATCCAGCGCCGCTACAGCGGGGTCGGGACCGAGCAATACTTCGCTCTGGCGGGAAAGGGAGGCGCTCCCGATGACACGGCCGCGATGTACCAGACCGACCATGGTCGGCCGGTGCGAGGGGGCGGCGGCATCGTTCCCGATGTCGAGCGGCCGATCAGTGCGGAGTTGCCGGTCTGGTTCAGCGTGGCGTCGGACAGCGGGTACGATACTGCCGTGGCGGACAGCGTCGCGGCGACGCTCCCGGCCGGGCCGGCCGGTCAGGCCGCGTGGATGACCGACACGGCGGGATGGGACAGCCGAATAGTCGCCCCGTTCCTGGCTCGGGTGCACGACCGGCTCGGGGTCCGAGCCGATCCCGCGCCGCCGTTGCGGGGCCGGCTGGGACGCATCCTCGGGAGCCGCGCCGCGCAGGTCCGCTGGGGACCCGACGCGGCCGAAGACTTCCTGCTGCGGAACGACGGAGACATCCGGGCCGCTCTCCCGCTCTTCGCCAGGCTGCCGGAGCTGCTGGCGGCCAACGCCCACTGATCCGGAGGCCACCGATGCTCGAGCTGCCGCCTATGCCCGCGGAGCCGAAGAGCATCAAGTTCAACGATTTGGAAGGCGTGCTCGCGGACGTGAAGTCGGTGGGCTGGCACAACTGACCGGGTCGGGCGCGGGTCGCCCGGCAACTCCCAAGGACCGGGCCGAAGGCGCTATCTTTCCTCGTCCTGAGCGCCGACCGCGACCCTCGTCCCCGAGTGAGATGGCCACACGAACCTCGACCCGCCCGCGCGCGTCCGCCAAGCTGGAGAAGGCGGATCTGCTCGAGATGTACCGCATCATGCTGCTCGCGCGGCGGATCGACGACAAGGAGATCCAGCTCAAGCGGCAGAACAAGATTTTCTTCCAGATCTCCGGCGCGGGCCACGAAGGGGTGCTCGTCGCCGCCTCGCGGGTGTTCCGTCCGGCCTACGACTGGTTCTACACCTACTATCGCGATCGGGCGCTGTGCCTCGGCCTGGGCATGACGGCCACCGAGCAGCTGCTCTCGGCGGTGGGCGCCGCGGACGACCCCAACTCCGGCGGCCGCCAGATGCCGTCGCATTGGGGACACAAGGCGCTCAACATCGTGAGCGCGTCCAGCCCCACCGGTACCCAGTTCCTCCAGGCGGTCGGCTGCGCCGAGGCGTGGCTCCGGTATTCCAGCATCGAGGGCATCAACGAGCGCGAGGAGCTGATCCGCGGCGACGAGGTGGTGCTCTGCACCACCGGTGACGGCACCACCAGCGAGGGCGAGTTCTGGGAGGCCCTCAACAGCGCCACCAATCTCAAGCTGCCGATCGTCTTCCTGGTCGAGGACAACGGCTACGCCATCTCGGTGCCCGTCGAGGTGAACACGGCGGGCGGATCGGTGTCGAAGCTCCTGACCGGGTTCCCGGGACTGTTCATCCAGGAGGTC
>DATEJD010000375.1:0-2749 GCA_035278325.1 Gemmatimonadales bacterium
GAGAAGCCGATCGGGTGGTATTGAGGCGGTGAGCGGGGAGTCACCCTGAACGAAGTGAAGGGGGCATGCCCGAACGCATGCCCCCTTCGCTACGCTCAGGGTGACTCCCGCTCACCGCGACTGGCTCCTGCCTCCCGTTCACCGCGACTGGCTCCTGCCGTGACAGCGCCGACGTTGCGCACGGTGGCTCCCGGCCGTTTGTTTCGGCTGTGATCCAGGGCACCATACCGCCGACCACCGACATCGAGCTCGACGCCGCGCTTCTCCAGGCCGCCATCACCGCCGCGCTGGGGCTGCTCTGTGCGTTCCTGTTCGGCCGCTATCGCAAGCCCTACTTCGCCTGGTGGGCGGTCGCGTGGGGGCTGTACCTGCTCCGAGTCGGCGCCATCACCAGCTTCATGCTCAGCACCCAGCGGATCTGGCTCTACTGGCACCAGGTCGTGACCGGCTGGACGGCGCTGGCGCTGCTCTATGCAGCGCTGGTCTTCTCGCAGCGGGTTCGGTGGCGGAGCTGGTATCTCGCCATCGTGCTGTTCCCGCCGATCTGGTCGTACGTCGCCATCTATCGGCTGGACCATTTCCTCTGGGCGGCTGGTCCGGCGGTGCTGTTCCTGAGCCTGGCCACGCTGTGGACCGGATGGGTGTTCTACCAGTATCGACGCCGCGTCGCCTCGAGCGGTGCCACCGTGCTGGCTGTCGCGTTCGCGCTGTGGGGCCTGCACCACCTCGACTACCCGTTCCTCCGGGCGCGCGGCACCTGGGCTCCCTGGGGATATTACCTCGACATCCTCTTTGCGCTCGCGGTGGGCACGGGCATTCTGCTGCTGGTGCTCGACGATCTCCGCCGAGGCCTGAGCGCGCTCTCGGCGCTTTCGGGCGATCTGCAGCTGGCCGGCCGCGAGCCGGAGGTGCTGACCGCCTTGCTTGCCCGCCCGCTCACGCTTCCGGCGGTCCGCGGCAGCGCGCTCTACCTTTACGAAGCCGGCCATCCCCGGCTGGTTCGCGGCGCCGGGGTGTGCGAGGGCGACGGGGCCTCCCTGGATGCCGCCGGGAATGCCGTGCTGGCCCGCGCGCTCGAGACCGGCCGACCGCAGCTCACCGGCAACTGGCGTGAGCCGGGGGCGCCCGCGTTTCCCTACGCGGCGGTGCTGCCGCTGTTTCGCCGGGACGAGGTGATCGGCGCGCTGGTCCTGGTGGGCGACGCCCGTGACCCCTTTACGGCGCTGGACGACGGGTTTCTGCTCGCGCTCGGCCAGCAGGTCGGCGCCGCGTTGGAGAACGCGGATCTGTATACCCGGCTCCACGACCGCACGGTCGAGCTCGCCCGGCTCTCCGCGCGCATGGTGCAACAGCACGAGGAAGAGCGCCGCCGGCTCTCCCGCGAGCTGCACGATGAGACGGCCCAGGTGTTCTCCGCCGTCAAGATGGAGCTCGGGCTGCTGCGTGATGGCGTGGCGCCGGGACAAGCCGGGAGGCTGGATCGCGCGCTCGACCTGATCGACACCGGCATCCAGAGCATTCGGAGCGTCACCAACGATCTCAGGCCGTCGCTGCTGGACGACCTCGGCCTGCTGCCGGCCCTGCGCTCGCTGGTCGCCGACTTCGGGGCCCAGGACGAGATCGAGATCGCGCTGGCGGCACCGGCGGCGCTGCCGCCGCTCTCCAAGGAGGCCGAGCTGGCGCTATTCCGCGCGCTGCAGGAAGCGCTGTCGAACGTCCGCCGGCATGCGCTTGCCTCACGGGTAGAGGTCGACATCACGGCGGGCGCCGATCGGGTGTGCATTCGCGTGGCCGACAACGGCCGCGGCCCGCCAAGCGCCGGGTGGGAGCACCTCGAGCGCGAGGGTCACATGGGGCTGGCGGGCATGCGGGAGCGCATCAGCGCGCTGGGCGGCAGCGTTCGGTTCGGCGGCTCGCGCGACCACGGCGCGTCCCTCGAGATCACGCTGCCGGTCGAGCCCTCGGCCGGGGTCGGCGTGCCGTGAGCGAGCCCACGATCCGCGTCCTGGTGGCCGACGATCACGCCATCGTGCGCACCGGCATCCGCCACGTGCTGGAAACCGCCCCCGGCTTCAGGGTGGTGGGAGAGGCGGCCAACGGAACCGAAGCGTTGTCGCTCGCCCTCGAGCTCCGTCCCGACGTGGCGGTGCTCGACATCTCGATGCCCGGCGTCTCGGGGCTTCAGACCGCGGCGGAGCTGCGCCAGCGTCTGCCCGACACCCGCATCCTGGTGCTGAGCATGCACGACAACACCGAGTACGTGCTGGAGAGCCTCCGGGCCGGCGTGCACGGGTACATCCTCAAGGACAGCGCGGCCGCGGAGCTGAGCGGCGCCATCCGCGCCGTCTGCCGGGGCGAATCGTTCTTCAGCCCGCCGGTGGCGCGGCGGCTCGGCGCCGTCGTCCGAGGCGAGATCGGCCATGAGCCGGCCGGCACGCTGGGGCAGCTCACCGCCCGCGAGCGCCAGGTGCTGGTGGGCGTGGCCAAGGGGCAGACCAACAAGGAGATCGCGCAGGAGCTCGGGATCAGCCATCGCACCGTGGAGAGCCACCGCGAGAGCCTGATGCGGAAGCTGGAGGTGTACACGGTGGCGGGGCTTACGAAGCTGGCGCTCGAGCAGGGGCTGTTGACCCGGTGAGCGGTAAGCGGGGAGCGGGGGGGAGTCACCCTGAGCCCTGGCTGCGCCCAGGGTAAACTCTGCGAAGGGGGCATGCCCGAACGCATGCCCCCTTCACTGCGTTCAGGGTGA
>DATEJD010000376.1:0-3794 GCA_035278325.1 Gemmatimonadales bacterium
CGAAGGGGGCATGCGTTCGGGCATGCCCCCTTCGCTTGGCTCAGGGCGACTCCCGCCACCTCCCGCTACCGCTCACCGCTCACCCTCAAAACGGCATCTTGTATTCCGGCGGCGTCACTCCATTCAGCCGCAGGTACGGTACCAGCTGCCCCAGCGTCCACACCGAGTGCTCGAAGGTGAGCTGCGCCAGCCGCACGGCCGGCTGAGGCGGCTGGCCGTACATCGCAACGGGCTTCCGAAGCTGCGCGGGTGTGGCCTGGCGCAGAGCGGCGAGGAGGTAGCCGTAGGTCGTGTCGGCATACTGCCGCAGCGCGGCCTTGTCGTGCAGATAGCGAGCGCTGTCGCCCAGGACGGGAGCCGCCTTGAGGCCGCGCAGCGCGATCGCGGCGACGTCGAGGTTGGTGCTCACGATGTGATCGAACTGCTCGGCGAAGGTGCGGACACCCGGCGTCGGCCGGAAGCCGGTGGCGGAATCCGGCATCGCCGAGATGTAGGTCAGGACGGCGGCGCGGTTGCGCTCGAGGTCGGCGACGAGGTCGGGAGAGGCCTGTGCCCGGACGGTAGCCGCGGGCAGGCAGGCGAGGAGGAGCAGGGGAGTCCAGCGCACGGTGACGTCCTTTCGGTTCGGTGGACGAAGGGGCGGCGGCCGGGTCACGGGCAGAGGACGGGCTCCGGGTATCCTCCCGCGACGCTTCTCGATGGAGTCGAGCATGTCCGCCGTATGGATCACGCTGTCGCGGTTTCCGCTGCTGCTGCTCAGCGTCCTCACCTTCTACTTCGGCGCGCCCGGCGTGCAGCTCGCTGGAACGGCGCTGCTGTTCGCGGGTCTCATGCTCGACACCGTGGACGGGATCGTTGCCCGCCGCACCGGGCAGACCAGCCTGTTCGGCGGGGTGCTCGACATTGCCGCCGACCGTACCTACGAGCTCGTGCTGTGGGTTGGTTTCGCCGACCTCGGCCTCGTTCCCCCGTGGATTCCCATGCTCATTTTGGTGCGGACCACGCTCACCGACGCATTCCGAAGCCTGGGCGTGAGCCAGGGCGTTGCCCCGTTCGACCAGCAGCCCACCGGCCTGGGCCGGTTTCTGGTGGCCTCGCCCGCGATGCGGATCGCCTACTCGGCCGGGAAGGTGGCCACCTTCTGCGGGCTCCCCCTGGGGCGCGCGCTCGGCGCGCTCCCCGCGGGTGCCGCGCCGGACCACCTCCTGGCGGCGCTCGGCGTCGTCGTGGAAATCGCCCTCTATGCGACCGTCGTCCTCTGCGTGCTGCGCGGCCTGCCCGTCATCCTGGGCGTGCCTCGACAGTGGTCGCCGGCGCTGCAGCGTAGCCGCTAGCACTCACGAGAGCGCCGCGGCGAGGTGCCGCATGGTCGGAAAGCGCTCGGCCGGCGCCTTGGCCAGGGCCCGGACGATGGCCTGCTCCAGCGCCGGCGGAACCGACGCGTTCACGGTAGCGACCGACGCCGGCGGGGTCCGCAGGATCTTCATCACCAGGTCCGTCACCGTCCGCCCCACGAACGGCGGGGCACCGGTCAGCATCTCGTACAGCACACACCCCAGGCTATAGACGTCCGACCGCTCGTCGATGGTGCGATCCTCCCGCACCTGCTCCGGGCTCATGTAGTGGACCGTACCGACGATGGTGCCGGTCTTGGTGAGCTTGGTGGAATCGGCGGCGCCGATGGCACGCGCCAGTCCGAAGTCCGCGATCAGGGCCTGGGCGGGATGCTCGGCGAGGAGGATGTTGTCGGGCTTGACGTCGCGGTGCAGGATGCCGCGGCTGTGGGCGTAGCTCAGGGCGTCGGCAACCTGCCGCGCGATCCGGACCGCCTCGTCCGTCGGCAGCCGACGCTCCCGCTCCAGCCGGTCGTGCAGCGACTCGCCTTCCACGTACGGCATGACGTAGTAGAGCAGCGTGTCCGCGCGGCCCGAGTCGAGCAGCGGGACGATGCCGGGGTGCGACAGCGAGCCGACGATCCCCATCTCGCGCCGGAACCGCTCCAGCCCGAGCGCCGAAGCCAGCTCCGGGTGCATCGCCTTGACCGCCACCGGCCGCCCGCCGGCGACCTCCCGGGCGAGGTAGACCGTGGCCATGCCGCCGCGGCCCAGCTCGCGCTCGAGTGCGTACCGCTCGCTGAGGGCATCAGCCAGCGAGTTCCAGACCTGGGCAGCGAATTCCATCGGCGATCAAATGTAGGCCCGCCGGAGCATCTCCGCCGCCGAGGTGTCGAGCCGGTCGGCCCACCGCAGCCGGTCGAACAGCTGCAACAGGTCGCCCTCGGTGATCCGCCGCCGCCGCACGTCGCCCAGGTCGTGCACGACCCGCCCGTGATGCATCACCAGCACCCGGTCGCCCAGGGACACGGCCTGGCCCAGCGAATGGGTCACCATCAGCGTCGTCAGCGCGCCGCGCGCCACTGCCGCCTGGGTGAGGCGGATGACCTGCTCCGCGCTCCGGGGATCGAGCGCGGCGGTGTGCTCGTCCAGCAGGAGCAGCGACGGCTTGACCATCGTGGCCATGAGGAGGGTCAGCGCCTGGCGCTGCCCGCCGGAGAGGAGGCCGATGGGCGTGTCCAGCCGGTCCTCGAGCCCCAGTCCGAGCCGCGCCACCTGCTCGCGCACGGCGCTCCGGCGCTCGCGTCCCAGCGTGCGGCGCAGGCCCCGTCGTCCGGCCCGGCTCGCCGCGAGCACCAGATTCTCCGCCACGCTCAGGTCGGCGGCGGTCCCGGTAAAGGGATTCTGGAACACCCGGCTGATGCGGCGGGCGCGGCGTTGCTCCGACCAGCCGGTGACGTCCTCGTCATCCAGGTACACCCGGCCACTGCTGAGCGACAGGCTGCCGGCGATGGCGTTGAGCAGGCTCGACTTCCCCGAGCCATTGGTCCCGAGCACAATGGTGAAGCTGCCACGCTCGAGCGCCAGGTCCACGTTGTCGAGCGCGCGCATCTCGCCGGGCGTGCCCGCGTGGAACACGTGCGAGATCCCCTCGAGCCGGAGCGCCGCCTCAGCCACGGGCCCGGGCTCCCTGCATCCGGGGGCGCCGCAGCCGCGCCCCGTACTGCGGCACGATCAGCACCGCCAGCACGAACACCGCGGTCACCAGCTTGAGCGCGTCGGCGTTGAGCCCGGCCCGGATGGCCGCGGCAACGAGCAGGCGGAACGCGACCGCGCCCAGCACCGCGCCGGCGATCCAGCGACCGATCGATCGCCGGCCGAACAGCGTCTCGCCGACCATCAGGTTCGCGAGGCCGGTGACGATGGCCCCCACGCCCATGGTGATGTTGGCGAATCCCTGGTACTGGGTGATCAGCGCGCCCGAGAGCCCGATGAGCCCGTTCGAGACCCCGAGCCCCAGCACCACCATGCCCTCGACGTCGATGGCGACCGCGCGCGCCATCTGGGGATTGTTCCCGGCCGCCCGCATGGCCGTGCCCAGGTCGGTGCCGAGGAAGACGGTGAGCGCGACCGCGAAGGCCGCCGCCAGCAGCGCCATCAGGACGAGGGTCGCCAAGCTGCTGCTCTGCACCTCGGTGCCTAGCAGGGTGACCGTCTCGGGCAGTCCGAGCCCGATGGCGAGCCGCTGCGCCTGGGTCACCAGCGTCGGCGTCGAGGCCAGGCTCAGGCTTCCGCTGCCCATCACGAACAGGCTCACCGAATAGAGCGCGGTGCTGGTCAGCACGCCGGCCAGGAGGGCGTTGACCTGGAACCGGGTATGGAGAAAGCCGGTGACGGCCCCGGCCAGCGCGCCCGCCACCACCGCCGCCGCCGTGGCCGCGAGCGGCGGCGCGCCGTGCA
>DATEJD010000377.1:0-16327 GCA_035278325.1 Gemmatimonadales bacterium
CCGAGAAGATCCCTCGCTTTGCTCGGGTATGAGGAGGCTCGCCGTTCCCACCCCTATCGCCCTATCGCCCTATCGCCTTATCGCCCTATCGCCCTATCGCCCTATCGCCCTATCGCCCTATCGCCTTATCGGCCATATTGACAAATTCCAATCCGACCCTGACCTTAGACTATGCTCCGCGAAGTCCATCCTTTGCATTCCTGAGCTATCGCCGGCCGGCCGGACCCCTAGTCCGGGCGGCTTTTGCTTTAGGGGCATCTTCACCCGGCCACGAAGGCCGGGGGTTTCCCCGGAGCCCGCGGGCTCCCATTTCAAGAGGTTGCAACAATGGCGAAGGGCACGGTCAAGTGGTTCAATGATGCGAAGGGATTCGGCTTCATAGCGCAGGACGGTGGCAAAGACGTGTTCGTGCATCACACCGCCATCATTGCCGAGGGGTTCCGCTCGCTCTCCGAGGGCGACAACGTCGAGTTCGAGGTCGTGGAGGGCCCGAAGGGACTTCAGGCCTCCAACGTCCGCAAGGTCTGACCCCCGGCGCCCCGCGCCCTTCCCGCTCCGACGCACCGCAGATTCGCCCGAGCCCCCGCCTGTTAGGCGGGGGCATTCGGTTCCCCGTACCTACGCCGGACTCCATGACTCGAGCCGCACCCGTCCGCTCCATCCTCGTCCTCGCCCTGCTCCTGTGGGTGCAGCCGGCCGCGGCTGCTCCGGCCGACACCACCGCCCTCGAGTTCGGCGGGGTCCGCGCCGGGGCCCGGCTGGATGCGCTCGACCGGCTGGTGCGGAGCTCCACCGGCGGACGCCTTCGCTGTGATCGCGCCAAGGCCGACCGCCACGTGATGGAATGCCGGGCGGCGCTCAGCCATCCCCTGCTCGGCGGACCGCTCAAGCTCTGGGTCTCGGCGATGGACAGCGTCGCCGGCATCATTACGCTCTCGAGCGACGTCACCGCCGATCAGCTCGATCGCTGGCGCGCATCCATCGAGCGCCGCTACGGCAAGGTCGACGCGCGAGTGCAGGGAACCCAGCGCATGATGCAGTGGGTGCGCCATGGACGGATGCTCCGACTCACCTGGCGCATCGAGAACGGGCAGAGGACAGCGTCCGTCAGCCTGGTCGATGGTCCCGTGCTGGATGCCTGGGGTCAGGGCCGCAACAGACCGCGAGGCTCGTAGCGAATTCGCGAGTGGTCGCGATCCCGCCGCCACCTGAGCCGCACCGAATGCGTCCCCATTCCGCTTCGCCGGGACGTTCCCTTGCCGGGGAGACGCCCTATCTGAGCCGCACCAGAAAGCTTCCTTCCGACTCCTCCAGCACATAGTCGCGCACCACACTCCCGGTCTCGCGCAACGTCCTGAGCAGCGTGCGCACCCGGGTGCGGATCGGCGCACCACCCCCCGCTCGCCCGCGACCGGTGATGAGCCGCACGACGGCACCCGGCCGGACGCGGACCTGCGCGCGAAGAAAGCGCTCCGCGTTCGCGACGGCTTCGCTCACCGCCTGACCATGCAGATCGAACGTCGCCTCGGCCGGGCGCTCGGTCCAGTCGATCATCCCAGGTATCCAGGGTTAGTACGTAATTTGCACCTCCGCCCAGATCGCCGGGCCGGAGGGGTGCTGCCTTCGTCGCTTCAGCGCACTTTTCCCCCGCCAGCCAGGCCACTGCAAGTCATTTTCCTGAAATTACTTACGGCTCGTCACCCGAAATCCAGGAGCGGGTCTTGGCATTGTCCGACCGGTTCAGGCTATTTGCGCCCCATGGCGCGGTGCTTTGCGCCGCCCTGCTGGCATCGGGATGCCATCGGCAGAGCGATGTCGTGCGCATCGGCGTCGCCGGCTCGTTCAGCGACCCGATCGGGCTCCCGATGCGGCAGGCCGCGGAGCTGGCGGCCGAGGAGATCAACGCGGCTGGCGGCATCAACGGCAAGCGGCTGGAGCTGGTCCTCCGCGATGACTACAGCGACCCCGACTCCGCGGTCTTCGTCGCGAGTGACCTGTACAACTCCGACGTCTCGGCTGTAGTGGGCCACCTCTTCTCGGGCATGACGCTGGCGGCAGCGCCGGTCTACAACGGCGGCGACGATCCGGTCGTTGCCGTGAGCCCGTCCTCATCCTCGCCCGAGGTCACCGCCGCGGGCGAATACACCTTCCGAGTCTGTCCCAGCGATCTGGCCCACGGCACCGAGCTCGCGCACTGGGTGCGCGACCGCTTGCATCTCACTCGGGGCGCGGTGCTCTACCTCAACGACGAATATGGACGCGGCATCCGCCAGACGTTCGTCTCTGAGTTCACCCGACTCGGTGGCGAGCTCGAGTCGGTCGATCCGTATCTCGGCGAGCAGCCCGAGGTCGGCCCGTATCTCGACCGCCTGGCGCACGGCCGCGCGCCCGAATTCCTGGTGGTGGCCGGCAATCGCAGCGAGGCCGAGGAGATCCTGCGGCAGGCGCGCAAGCGGAAGCTCGCGATGCCGGTGCTCGGCGGCGACGGGCTCGAGGGCATTCAGGAGGCCGGCGCCTTGGCCGAAGGCGTCTATCTCTCGTCACCCTACTTTCCCTCAATTCCGAGCGATGCCAATCGCCGCTTCGTCGCGGCGTTCCGGCGCAAATACAACTCGATGCCCAACCAGCCGGCGGCCGGGACCTACGACGCGCTGTACCTCCTGAAGGATGTGATTGCACGGGCGGGCACCGGGCGGGGCGATGTGCGCCGAGCGCTGGCGGGCGTCGGATCGGTGACCCCGCCGTTCGAAGGCGTCACCGGCACGGTCGCGTTCGATGCCAACGGCGACGTGCCCAACCAGAACGTCTACATCGGGCTGGTGCAGCACGGCGCGGTCACCGTGGTCAACGGGGTGGAGGAAAGCGTGATGGGCGCCCGATGAACGTGCTTCGAAGCCTGCGCCACCGGGTGATCGCGGGCATGGTGCTGCTGATCGCGTTGGTCTTCGGGATCGCGCTGCTGGGCGTCGATTCGATTCGCGGGCTGGACCGCTCGGTGAGCTCCGAACTGTCGCTGCTGCTCGAGAGCACCGACCTGGGCAATGGGCTGGTGTCCTCGGTGGCATCCGAGATCCGCTCGGCTGAGCAGTACCTGGTTCGCCCCAACGAGCGGCTGCGGACCACCACGATCGAGGAGGGCGACTCGGCCTACGCCTTCCAGCGCCGCTACCGCGCGCTGGCTTCGCTCACCACGGCCGACCGCTACATCGTCAACAAGATCGCCTCCAATCAGGCGCAGATCGAAGTCGCCTACGGCATGGCCCACGCGCTCACCGACCTGGGCCGCGTGGATGAGGCGCGTCGCATGGCCGATCGGGCCCGCACGCCGGCCGACACCTTGCTGGGCGACGTGCGCGCCCTAGGCCTCGCGCAGACCACCCGTTCCATAGCGCGCGCGGTCGACCTCCGCCGTCAGGCCGACGCCCGGCGAAACGCGCTGTGGGGACTGTTCTTCGCCTCCCTGGTACTCGGGGCACTGACCTCGTTCTGGACCGTGCGCTCGGTGGATCGCCCCCTGACCCACCTCATTCGGGCAGCCGAGCGGTTCGGCGGCGGCGATCTCCGGCCGATTCACCTGGGCGATAAAATGCCGACCGAGATCGAGCGACTCGCCAGCGCGATGGACGATATGGGCGGACGATTGCGCGGCGTGGTCGTGTCGGTGGTGAGCGAGGCCAGCCAGATGGGCAACAGCGCGAGCGATTTCAGCGCGATGAGCGAGGAGCTGGCGGCCAGCAGCGGCGAGATCTCCACCGCGATGGTCAAGATCGCGGCGAGCGCGGAGCAGCAGGTGAGTGGGATGGAGAAGGCCGACGCCCTGCTGGTGAGCCTGCGAGAGATCGCGGAAGCCAACGCGCGGGCGGCGTCGCGCGTGGCCGAGCTGGGGGACCGGATCCAGGACCTCGCCGCCCGCCATCGTTCGGACGTGGCCGCGGCGGGCCAGACCCTGCTCGACGTGCGCGAAGTGGTGCGCGCCTCCGCCGAGCAGGTCCAGGAGCTGGCGCGCCTGTCGGAGCCGATCACCGCGTTCATCGACCTCATCAAGCAGATCTCGTCACAGACCAACCTGCTCGCCCTCAACGCCGCCATCGAGGCCGCGCGCGCGGGCGAGCACGGCCGGGGGTTTGCCGTCGTCGCGGAGGAGGTCCGTCGCCTGGCGGACTCCAGCGCGACCGCGGCGGAAGACGTGGCCAAGACGGTGAAGCACATCCGGAATCAGGTGCAGCAGGTGGCGGGCACCATGCAGGCGGGTTCCTCGAAGGTCCACGGCATCGAAGGCGTGGCGGTGGCGGCCGCGCGTGCCCTGGAAGAGATCTCCCGCGCCGTGGGCGAGGTGCACGACGCCGCGGAAGCGGTGGCGACCGAAGTGGCCGCCAATCAGGCGATCGTGGAGCAGCTGGGACAGCGCACCCGCGAGGTGTCCCAGAGCGCCGGCGAACACGCGTCGGCCAGCGAGGAGGTCACCGCCGCGGCCGAAGAGCAGACCGCGAGCACCGAGGAGATGGCCGCCGCCGCCGGGGACCTGCTCCAAGGGGCCACCCGACTCACCGCGCTGATGCAGGAGTTCAAGACCTGACCCCCTGAAACACGACGCCCACCCGAGACTCGGGTGGGCGTGGCCCTGCTCGACCGTTGCCTGCCCTAGCGCCGCTTCACCTTGGCGGCCTTCTTGACCTTCTTCACGGCCTTCACCGGCTTCACGGCCTTCACCGTCTTCCCCTTGGCCCGCGCCTTGGCCTTGAGCGCGCGCTCCCGATCGGCCGCCTTGTCGATGCGGCGCTGCTCGGCAGCGTGCACCTCGGCCAGGAGTCGGTCTCCCTCTTCCTGGCCCAGCAGGCCGCGGCGGGTGGCGTAGCGGACCAGCTCCTCGGCATCCTGCACGCTGAACTCAGCCAGGCGGGCGCCGGCCCGGATCACGTTTCCCAGCGCATCGGCCACGGGGCTCCGGAGCACGTTGGCGATGCCGGGCAGCGTTTCCAGCAAGGTCGAGATCTGTGAACCCCCAAGTTCCGACACCACGCGTCCTCCTTAGCCTTCGGAATCGTCCCTCCCCAGGGTGCCGGGACGAGCTAACCGAATTCTCGCACGGCGGCGGCGACGGCGCTAGTAGTTTAGTTTAATACTCCGCAAAGATTTGTGATCAGACGCCGTGAGCCCCGCCGATGGAGCAGGAGCGGTGGCTCAGACGCAACTGCACTCTTTACAACACGTTGTGTTATTTGATTCGCAGCGTGCCCCGCATGTCGTACGCGCGGTGCGGTAGGCAATAAAATGGGTAGGCGCCGGAGGGCACCTGCGGAACCGTCATCCGATACTCGCCCCCGCTGGCGGTCAGCAGCGGGCTGCTCAAGTCCCCCGACCGGCTGGGCATCGCATTGTTGAACGCCCCGCGCACGCCAGCGGACAGCCCCTCTCCTTCATACACCACGCTGTGCGGCGCGCCGTTCACCACTCGGAACACCAGGACATCACCGGGGCTCGCCACCACCTCCGCCGGCTCGAAGCTGTAGACGCCCTTGGCGGGGTTCGCGACCAGGCGCACCAGGTGAGTGGCCTGCGCGCGCGCACTCGCTGACAGCGCCAGGGCGAGGCCGAACGTCAGGGCGCCGATGCGCCGGGCCAGCCGGATCCCACCCATATGTGAGCCCCCTCTCGCGCCGTGATGACTGACCTTTGCACCGCCGAACGCCTTCGGTAAATTTCACTTTGAGGTGGGGTCTTCGCCGATGTACCACATACCCCGCCGGAAGGGCCGACTGTGGGACGTCGGGGCATCAAGGAGTATCGAGCACCTGAAGCGCTGATTCTGATCGCTGCGGATCGGGACCAGAAACCGTTGGTCTGCCCTTCCTGCAATTCCTCCCAGGTCGAGCGAACGCCCACCCGATCGTCATCCGAGGACGCGCAAGGCGGCCGGGTCACGCTCCACTGCTCTGCCTGTGGTCGGAGCGCGGCGTATATCGCGCGCACCCTCAGCCGCTCGTCCTATCCAGAGGCGCCCCGGCAGATCTGATCCGGGGCTCCGGCGCCGTCCGCGACTTGTTCGCTTCGTTCGTCCCCGACCGTCCTACTCCCCGACTGTCCTACTCCCCGACCGTCCTACTCCCGACCGTCCTACTCCCGACCGTCCTACTGCGGCTGGGTGAAGATCCGACCCCATCGCACGGCCGTCAGGAAGGGCAGCGACTTCCAGCTGTTCTGGTCGTAGCTGAAGTACACGATCAGGGGCCGGCCGCGCACGTTGGTCCGCGGCAGAAATCCCCAATAGCGCCCGTCGTACGAGCTGTCCCGATTGTCGCCCATCATGAAGAACGAGTCTGGCGGCACCACAATCGGTCCCCAGTCCTGCAGATCGGGCTGGTAGCTGGCCGTATCGTGCTGGACCAGATGAGGCACCTGCCACTCCCGCATCTTGGCCCGTTGGACCGGGTCCTCCGAGCGGTGCGGATCCCCGTGCACGACGTACGGCTCGTTCACCCGCTGTCCGTTCCGGTACAGCTGGCCCGCTTCCATCGAGAGCGTGTCACCGGGCATGCCGATCAGCCGCTTGACGACCTTGAGTCCTTCCTCTTCGACCGAGTCGAACACCAGGATGTCGTTCCGGTGGGGCTCCCGAACCGCGGGCAGTCGCTTGTGGATGAACGGCACCTCCGCCCCGTAGAGCGCCTTGTTCACGAACAGGAAGTCCCCGATCAGCAGGGTGTTTTCCATGCTGCCGGAGGGGATACGGAAGGCTTCCACCAGGAAGGTTCGCAGGAGGAACCACACCAGGAGCGCGACCACGATCGATTTAGTCCACTCCCAGGCCCAGATCATGGCCGAGCGCGACCGGTCGGCAGGACCGCCGGGCGGAGGGGTGGTTCGAGGCGGGGACGAAGGAGAGCCGGTACGCGCAGTCATGCCTGGATCCGTGTAGTGGAACGTTCAAGTATAACGGGACGGGGCCTTACCGGCCCTCGCGTAACGCCGCCAGGACCTTGTCCGGATGCTCGGCGGCGTTGGCCACTCGGCCCCAGTGACGCCGGACCCGGCCATCGGGCCCGATCCACACGGTCGAGCGAATCACCCCGACCACCTTCCTGCCGTACATCGTCTTCGGTCCGTAGGCGCCGTACGCCGTCATGACCCGGTGGTTGGGGTCGGACAGGAGCGTGAACGGCAGCCGATACTTGGCGGCAAACTTAGTGTGGGAGGCGGCATCGTCTCCCGATACGCCCAGCACGGCGACGCCGAGATCCTGGAGGTCGCTCCAGGCGTCGCGAAAGCCGCAGGCCTCCTTGGTGCAGCCGGGCGTGTCGTCCTGCGGGTAGAAATAGAGGATCACGTCGCGCCCCGCGAAATCCTTGAGCGAGACCTGCTTGCCAGATGCATCGGGGAGCGTGAACGGCGGGGCGGGATCACCGGGCTCGAGCATGCGAGTTCCCTCGGAGGAGGACACAAGATCTTCTTCGTGCCACACGGACAATCACGGGCTGGAGAGCGCGTCGGCCGCCACGGCGGGCGCCGCGCGCACGCGCACGATCGGATAGCTCCGGTGGGGCTGGAGCTCGCGGTCGAGCAGGTTCCAGGTGGCGAGCCCATCCTCCGAGGCCGGCTCCAGCAGGTACGCGGCGAGCAGACCCAGCGGCTGATCGGTGCGCACCAGAAGCCAGCCCGAGTCGGCGGTCATCGCCGTAGCCGCGCCCCAGTGGCCTTCCACCTGGACCGGCCGATGGCCTTCGAACAGATCCTGGACCAGCAGGGTGTCCACCGCGAACCGCTCGACGGGCCCCGACCACGGCTGGCGGAGCCGCTCGACCGCGATGCCCTGGCGGCGGAGCAGCACGGCCAGGTCGCCGAACCGCGACGGGAGCAGGTACGCCGCGGGCAACGCCTCGCGCCGCGAGGCAACGAAGCGCTCGAACACCGGCATCCGGATGGTCCGGTACACCCCGGTGCGAATGCGCCGGGCGTAGCCGCCGTTGCCTTCGCCGGCGGGCCGGGTGAGCTCGGCTACCACGTCCTGCTCGGTCGGAGGGCCCAGCACCGAGCGCACCGCCAGTGAGTCGGTGGGATGGCGGAGCGACGCGGCCACGGCCGCGAGCACCTCGCTCCGGTGCTCCGCGAGGAAGCTCAGCACCTCGTGGACGAAATCGTATGTCGCCATGACGCGGGTGCGGAAGTCCGCGTTGCTGTACCCCTCGCTCAGCACCGAGAGCTTGCCCCGGAGTCCCATCCAGTTGGTGCCGAACCGCGGCCGGCCGTCGTAGGTCTCCCACCCTTGTGCCAGCGAGTCGGGGTCCTGGTTGCGGAAGTTGCCGTACCAGAAGGTGGCCGTACCGTGGCGCCGGCGCATCCGCTCGCGCACGGTGGGCAGCAGCCGATCGCGCACGAAGTCCCGGGCAGGGGTCGGGTTGGCGTTGAGCCCGGGCGCGAAGGTGAGCGCGTATCCGTGATAGCTGCCGTTGGTGGTGTGGAGATCCACGAACACGTCGGGGTCCCAGGCCTCGATGAGCGCGGCGGCGCCGCGGGTCTCGGGCGCCTCCATCTTCACGTAATCGCGATTGAGGTTGAGCCCCTGCCCGTTCTGGTTCCGTCCCACCACGGCCGGACCGTTCTGGCCCGGGCGATTCTCGTCCCCCGAAGCCCAGCGCTCGTTGCCATCGGTGTTGTAGATGGGGACCACGAGGAGCACCAGGCTGTCTAACAGCGGGCGGAGCGGACCCCGGGTGAGATCGCGAAGCAGCATCTGCGCCGCCTCCTTCCCCTCCACCTCGCCGGCGTGAATGTTGGCCTGGAGCCAGACCACCGGCTTTCCGCTTCGCTGCGCTTCGGCGGGGTTGCTCACCAGCGGGCGGGAGGCGAGCACCCAGGGCACCGCGCGGCCCTCGACGCTCGTGGCGAGCGTACCCACGCGGATGCCCGCCCCGGCCCGCTCGAGCGAGTCGAGGAACGCGAGGACGTCGGCGTAGGTGGAGGTTTCCCGAAACCCGGTGCGCTCGGCTCGGGTGGTCTGCGCCTCGAGGCGCGCAGGCCCGCGCAGGGCGGGCGGGCCCAGCACCGCCGAGAGGCCGGCGAGCATTGGCAAGGCGAAACGGCGGACGATCAGCTCTCCTGAGTGCGAACCGGGGCGCGGTTCACCACCTTGGGCGCCACCGGAGCCCCCTCGGCCAGCCGCTCCTGGCCGCCCACCACCACCTGCTCGGCGGCCTCGACTCCGCTCCGGGCCTCGACGAACCCCGGCGTGCGAACGCCAATATCCACCTGGCGGCGGGTGGCCTTCCCCTGGCTCACTACCCAGACGAAGCTCGAGCCCTGGAGCGCGACGATGGCGTCCTCCGGAATGACGACCGCGTTGGGGCGGACCGCCGTGGCCAGCCGAGCCTCGATGAACATGCCCGACTGCAGCGCCCGCTTCGGATTGGGCGTCACCGCCTTGACGGTGATCGTCCGCCCGGGAAGTTGCACCACCGGGTCCACGAAGTCCACGCGGCCGGCGAACTCCTGCCCCGGCAGCGCCGCCACCCGGAAGGTGACCTGCTGCCCCATCTTGAGCTGGTCGGCGTATCGCTCGGGCACCTGGAACGCGGCCCGCTGGGGCGACACCGTCTGGAGCGAGGCCAGGCGTGTATCGGTGGTCACGTAATCGCCCAGGCTCACGAACCGCTGCCCCACGACGCCCGCGAACGGCGCCCGGACCGTGGTCCGGTCCAGCCGCACCTTGAGCAGCGCGAGCTGGGCCTCGTTGCTCCGCGCCGTGGCGTCGGCCCGCTCGAGCTCGGACTGCGAGGATGCCTTCTGGTCCAGCAGCTCCTTGGTACGCGCGAGCGACTGCTGCGCGAGGTCGCGATCCGCCTCCGCGCGGGCCACCTGCGCCCGCAGCTCGGCGTCGTCCACCTTGAACAGCGGGGTGCCCTGTCCCACGTACGCGCCCTCGCGCACCAGGATCTGGGCGATCCGTCCCTCGATCTCGGGACGGAGCTCGATCGACTGCATGGCCTCGATCTGCCCCGTGGCGAGGATCGCGTCCACCACGGTATCGGTCCGAGCCACGGCGACTTCGACCGGCATCGGGGGCGGGCCCTCGCCGCCTCCGCCCGCGGCGGGCTTGCCCGCCGACTCGGCCTTGTTGCAACCGGCGAGCAGCACCGCCAGCCCGCCGCCCAGCGCCAGCGACCGCGCCAGCGCCCGTGGCACTCTCTCAATGGATCTCACGGGACATCCCTGTTCGTGAAGAGTCGTCGGCCCAGGATCGCCTCGAGGCCGGCCAGCGCCAGCCGCGCCGAGTACCGCGATACCACCAGATCCGCCTCCGACTGGGTCAGCCGGATCTGGGCGTCCAGCACGTCGAGAATCGTCGTGGCCCCCGCGCGGTAGCGGGAGTCCTGCACCCGAAAGTTCTCCTTCGCCACCAGCACGCCGGTCTGGGACAGCTCGGTCGTGGCCCGCGCCGTCGCGTAGGCCTCGACCGCGGCGGTGACGTCAGGCCGCGCGGCGCGCTCGAGGTCCTCCCGGATCGCGCGCGAGACGTCACGATCTACCCGTGCCTGCGCGATGGCCATCTCGCGCCGGCCGTTGTCCCACAGCGGAAGCGACACGTTGAGCGCGATGGAGTTCACCGTGCGGGCGCCGGGGAAGAAGCTGTCGTCGAACCGGAAGTGGTCTGCGATCACGCTGAAGCGGGGGAGATACTGGCCTTGCTGTCCCTTGAGGAACGCGGACGCGGCCCGCTCGTTGGCGCGCGCGGTCCGATACTGGGGGCCTTGCGTGACCGCCATCTCGACTGCCTGGTCTACGCTCAGGGGCAGCTCGGGCGCCTCGACCGTGTCCACCGGCTCGGCGTCAACCGGGCCGCTCTCGCCGATCCGGCGGCCGAGCTGGAGCCGGGAGACGGTGAGCGCGGCGTCGCGCCGGAGCTGCTCGGTCCGGGCCTGGGTCAGCTCCAGCACCAGCTGCAGCGAATCACTCTGGACCGCCGCGCCCGAGACCACCCGCGCGCGGGCCACGCCGAGCCCTTCCTCCGCCCGGCGGGTGCGGTCGGCGGCCACCCGGGCGAGCTCCTGATTCTGGAGCACCGCGTAGTAGTCGGATTCGACCAGTAACGCGGTCCGGAACCGCTGGTCCAGCTCGCCGGCCTGGGCGCTCTCGAGCTCGGCCCGGGTGCGGCTCAGGTCGGTGAACTTCTGGGCGCTGAACAGGTCGTAGCGCCCCTCGAGGGTCGCGTTCACCGCCTCGGCCTGATTCCGGCCCGTGCCGATGTTGAAGAACTCGGTCGAGTACTTGGTGGCGTCCATCGATGCGGTAATCGACGGGAGCACGAACACGGCGAGCGCCGCACGGCGTCCCCACTCGGCGTTGTCGATCTGCCCCAACGCCCGAACGTAGTTGGGATCCAGCCGGGTGGCGCGGGCGATGGCCTGTTCGAGGCTCACCCGCGGCGTCGTCACGGGGACCAGGCCCGCGGCCGGCGCCGAAGCCTGGAGCAGCAGCATCAGGCCGACGATCACTCGACCTCCGCCGCGGCCAGCGCGGTCTGCCGGCGCGCCCGCCCGCCGACCCGCGCGAGCACCGCGTCGAAGATCACGTACACGGTGGGCACCACGTACAGCGTGAGCACGGTGGAGAACACCAGCCCGCCCACGATCGCGTACCCCAGCGGCCGCCGGCTGAGCGAGCCGGCGCCCAGCCCCATGGCGATCGGCAGCGCGCCCATCACCGTGGCCACCGAAGTCATCAGAATGGGCCGGAGACGGATGCGCCCGGCCTCCTGCGCCGCGTCGAGCGTGCTCATGCCGCGCTCGCGGAGCTGATTGATGTACTCCACCAGCAGGATCGAGTTCTTGGTCACCAGCCCGATGAGCAGGATCATCCCGATCTGGCTGTAGACGTTGATGGTGGAGCCCATCACCTTGAGCGTGAACAGCGCCCCGGTCACGGCGAGCGGCACGGAGAGCAGCACCGTGAACGGGTGGACCAGGCTCTCGAACTGGCTGGCGAGCACCATGAACACCACCACGAGCGCCAGGATGAAGGCGAAGTAGAGCGACGAGCCGCTCTCCTCCAGCTCCCGTGACTCGCCGGCGAGCGAGGTGCTGCTGCCGCGGGGCAGCACCTCGCGGGCCACCCGGTTGAGCGAATCGAGCGCCTCGCCCAGGGTAAAGCCCGGCGCCAGGCTGGCCGTGAGCCTCGCCGCGCGCACCCGGTTGAAGTGATTGAGCTCGCGAGGGCCCACGCTCTCCTTCACGCTCGCTACCGCCTCGAGCTTGACCAGCGACGCCTCCCGCCCGCGGACGTAGAGGCCGGTCATGTCGCTCGGCGTCGCGCGCGCCCGCGGATCGAGCTGCACGATGACGTCGTACTGCTTGTTGGCGCGGGTGAAGGTGCCGGTCTTGCTCCCACCGAGGAGCACCTGCAGCGTGGTGGCGACATCGCCCACGGGCACGCCCAGGTCCTCGGCGCGGTCCCGATCGAAGCTTACCTCGAGCTGCGGCTTGTTGACCCGGAGGTCGCTGTCCACGTTCTGGAGGCCGGCGATGTGCCGCGCACGGGCCAGGAGCGTGTCGTTGCCTCGGGCGAGCGAGTCGAAGTCCGGATGCTGAATGACGAAGTTGACCGGGCTTCCGAAGCCGAACGCCGGCGGGTTGTTGGCGAACACGAACACACCCGGAATGCCGAAGAACTGGGGCTGCACCTCGTTGATGATGTCCTGCACCGAGCGCTTGCGCTTGGACCAGTCGTCGAGGTTGGTGAAGATCATGCCGCGGCTCACCCCGTCACCCAGGTTGACCACGCTGAAGTAGCTCTCCACCCCCTTGGTCTTGGCCAGGATGGCCTCGGCCTGCCGCTGGTAGCCGTCGGTGTAGGCCAGCGACGAGCCCTCCGGGGCGATCACGAAGTTGAAGAACCACCCCTTGTCCTCGGGCGGCACGAACTCACGCTTGAGCGATCGGAAGACCACCACGGCGGCGAGGGTCACCAGGGCCGCGCCCAGCACCACGACCATTCGATGATGGAGCGCCGCCCGAAGGGTCCGAGCATAGCCGGAGGCGAGCCGGGTGAACCCGGTCTCCAGCGCCCGGTACAGCACGCCGTGCCGCTGCGGCACCCGCAGAATCTTGGCGCACAGCATGGGCGTCAGGGTCAGCGCCACGAAGCCCGAGATGATCACCGAGCCCGCGACCGCGATGCCGAACTCGTTGAACAGCCGCCCCGTGGAGCC
This sequence comes from Gemmatimonadales bacterium, assembly GCA_035278325.1. GTDB lineage: Bacteria > Gemmatimonadota > Gemmatimonadetes > Gemmatimonadales > GWC2-71-9 > CAVVWJ01. The sequence goes on from DATEJD010000377.1 coordinate 13,199, forward strand.
GGTGAGGAAGGCCAGCGGGGTGAAGACCGCCACCAGCGCGACCGTAGTCGAAAGCACCGCGAAGCCGATCTCGCGGGTCCCGTTGGTGGCCGCCACCTCGGGCGATTCGCCGAGCTCCTCCTGATGCCGGTAGGCGTTCTCCAGCACGATGATCGCGTCGTCCACCACGATGCCGATGGCCAGGGTGAGCGCGAGCAGCGTGAAGTTGTTGATCGAGAAGCCCATGAAGTACATGATCGCGAATGCCGCCACGATGGACGTGGGGATCGCGAGGCCCGGGATGATGGTCGCCCGGAGGTTCCGCAGAAAGAGGAAGATGATGATCACCACCAGCAGCGCCGCGATCCCCAGGGTCTCCTCGGCCTCCTGGATCGAGCGCTTGACGAAGATGGACTCGTCGAAGGCGGTGTTGATGTGAACGCCCGGCGGCAGCGATTGCTGGATGCGCGGCAGCTCCGCGCGGATATGGTCGGCCACCTGGATGACGTTGGACTTGGACTGCCGCACCACCCCGATGGCGACGGCCGCCGTGCCCTTGTACCGGAGGGCGCTCCGCTCGTCCTCCGCCCCCAGCTCCACCCGCCCGAGGTCCTTGAGCTTGACCAGGACGCCACGGGCGTTGCTCACCACCAGCTCGGCGAATTCCTGAGGCGTCTTGAGCTCGCCCAGGGAGCGGACGGTAAACTCCCGCCGGTCGGACTCGATGCGGCCGGCCGGCACCTCGACATTGCGGCTCCGGATGGCGGCCTGAACATCCTGCACGGTGAGGCCGCGGGCGGCGAGCTCCGACGGATCCAGCCACACCCGCATGGAGAATCGCCGCTCGCCGAAGATGCGGGCCTGGCCCACCCCGGGGAGGGTCTGCAGCCGGCTCTTGACCAGACGGTCGCCGATGTCGGAGAGCTGCAGCAGGTCGTAGTTCTCTCCCGAGAGCGCCAGCCAGTAGAACGGCTCCGCGTCGGCATCCTGCTTGGCGACCACGGGCTCCTCGACGTCCTGGGGCAGCCGTTCGCGCACCCGGGCGACCTTGTCGCGGGTATCCTGGGCCGCCGTCTCCACGTTGCGGTCGAGGTTGAACTCGAGGGTGATGTTGCTGACGCCCTCCCCGCTCGAGCTGGTCAGGGTCCGGAGCCCCTCGACCGTGCTGAGCTCTTCCTCGAGGATGTCGGTCACCGCCGATTCGACGACCTGCGGGTTGGCGCCGGGCAGGACGGTCGTCACCGAGACGAAGGGCGCATCGACGTCGGGGAATTCCCGCACTGCCAGCCGGGTGTAGCCCAGCGCACCGAACAGAACCAGGGCCAGGCTCGCCATGCTGGCGAGGACCGGGCGGCGGATCGAAAGGTCGGAGAGTTTCATGGAACCGCCTGCTAGTAGTAGCGGAGCATACGTTGTGTCCCGGAGGCGCCCCGAAACGGGCTACCGTCGCCGTACGGAACGCCCGCCCGGGAGATTCACTCGGGGATTAGATTATCTGGCTCGTCTCATCCATGGGATCCATGGGCGCCAAACTCTCGTCCCGACAACTGGCCCAGCTCGCCTATCTCGAGTCGCTGCCCAAGCGGTTCGGGCGCATTCACGCGGTCATCGAAGAGATGGCCGCGCTCCGCGCCGACGACGTGGTGGTCCGCGGGCTGGCCCGCCTGCTCGACCAGATCAAGTCCGAGGCGGCGGCCCTGAGCCTCACCGGCCTGGCGGATACCGCCGGCCTGATGAGCACGATGACCCGGCGCGGCGGCGGGCTCCAGATGAAGGTGCGCGGACTCCGCGAGCTGCAGGGCAGCCTCAAGATCAACTACGACGCCGCCATGCGGAGGGCGACGACCCCCGAGTCCGAGGCGGAAGCCGCCGAAGAGTGAAGACCGCCGTTCGGCGGTGATCAGCACGTGCCTCTCCCCCGCCGCGCCCGCGGCAGCGAACCAATCCTGGATGTGTGTACGTAGGGTTAGAAGGTCAGCCAGGTCCGAATCCGGTCAAGACCGTCGGCAGGCCTGGCTGCGCCGTTCGGGCGGTGGGGGCCGGCGATGGGGACCTGTGGGCGGAATGCGGGGAAAAGCGTCGTGAGCCGCAGCGGCCTATTGGATGGTTGGCGCCCGGTCACGGCGGCCCAGCAGGCGATCGATCAGCGGGCCGCTCACGATCACGATCATGGCATTGATCAGCACGCCCACCAGCGTCGACACGTAGGCGAGGGCGCTCAGAATGAGCGTGGCGCCGATAGTGGCGAGCAGGACCCCGATCCAGTATCCCACTGTCGATCTCCGAGCTGAGGTTCGGCAGGCCGTAGGTTATCCACCCCGGCCGGAGTCCGCAACCCGTTTCACTTCAACCCCAGAGGGCCACCTCATGCAGGGACGTTACTTGCGCACGCCGACTGCTTCCGCGCTGCTCGTCCTCCCCGCGCTCCTGTTTGCCGCCGGCGCGGGACGGCTCGCGGCCCAGGAAGCCGCCCACCAGGATGACCACGACCACGCGGTCGAGGGCGGCGGGAGCGTGCCGGCCGGCTGGACGGTCCGCACCGATGACAAGGCGCCGACGACCAACGTGAAGGTCGTCCCGATGGGGGGCGGGATTCATGTGACGCTGGGCCCCGCGATCATACTGTACCGCGCCCAGCATGCGGGAACGGGGCCGTTTCACACGCTTGCCACATTCACCCAGACCAAGCCGACGGCTCACCCGGAGGGGTACGGTCTCTTCTACGGTGGCAAGGCGCTGGACGGCGCCGGCGAGCAATACACCTACTTCCTGATCCGGCAGGACGGGAGCTACCTGGTGAAGCGGCGCGAGGGCGAAAAGACCACCGATGTGACCAAGGGCTGGGTGGCCTCGAGCGCCGTACACAAGCCCGACGCCAAAGGTGTCGCCACCAACAAGCTGGAGATCGACAACAAACGGGACCCCAGCAAGGTGGTGTTCATGGTCAACGGTGAGCCGGTCTACTCCCTCGACGCCAAGGCGACCTCGACCGACGGCGCGGTGGGTCTCCGGGTGAACCACAATCTCGACCTGCATGTCGATGGGTTCGACGTGCATCGGTGAGCGGAGAGCGGGGGTGAGTCACCCTGAACCGCGACGCGTCACCCTGAGCGAAGCGAAGGGGGCATGCCCGAACGCATGCCCCCTTCG
>DATEJD010000378.1:0-2020 GCA_035278325.1 Gemmatimonadales bacterium
CGAAGGGGGCATGCGTCTGGGCATGCCCCCTTCACTGCGCTCAGGGTGACTCACTCCCGCTCACCCCCTATCGCCCTCCACCGCGGCATCGGCCGTACTAGATTCCCAACGATGACGACTCTCCCCGAGCGCTTCGCGGCCGATCCCCGCGCGGGGTCGGCATTGCCCGACGCCGCTCTCGTTGCCCAGGAAAGCCGGCTCGTGACCGAGCTCATGACCGAGCTCGGCCGGGTCATCGTGGGCCAGCGCGCGATGCTGGAGCGCCTCCTCATCGGGCTCCTGGCCGACGGCCACGTGCTGCTCGAGGGCGTGCCCGGCCTGGCCAAGACCCTCGCGATCCGCACCCTGGCAAGCACTATCGCCGCCGGTTTCCACCGCATCCAGTTCACGCCGGACCTGCTGCCCGCCGACCTCATCGGCACGATGATCTACAACCAGCGCAGCGGCGACTTCACGGTGCAGAAGGGGCCGATCTTCACCAACCTGCTCCTGGCCGACGAGATCAACCGTGCCCCGGCCAAGGTCCAGAGCGCGCTGCTCGAGGCGATGCAGGAGAAGCAGGTGACCATCGGCGGCCAGACCTACCCCTTGCCCGAGCTGTTCCTCGTGCTCGCGACCCAGAATCCGATCGAGCACGAAGGCACCTACCCGCTGCCCGAGGCCCAGGTGGACCGGTTCATGTTCAAGCTGGTCGTGACCTATCCGGAGCGGGGCGAGGAGCGCGAGGTGCTGGACCGCATGACCGGCGCTGAGGAGCCCGAGGCCACCCGGGTGATGGATCCGGCGCGGGTGCTGGCCGCGCGGCGGCTGGTCCAGCAGGTCTACACCGACGAGCGGATCAAGGAATACGTGCTCGACCTGGTAGGCGCTACCCGCCGCCCGGCCGATGCGGGGCTGGCGGACCTGGCGCCGCTGATCGAGTTCGGCGCATCGCCGCGCGCGGCGATCTTCCTGCTTCGCGCGGCCAAGGCGCACGCCTTCATGCGCGGGCGGGCGTACGTCACGCCGGACGACATCAAGGCCATGGGCCTGGACGTGCTGCGCCACCGCGTGATCCTCACCTATCGGGCCGACGCGGAGAACATGCGGCCGGACGCCGTGCTCACCCGGATCTTCGAGGCGGTGCCGGTGCCATGACGCCCGAGGAAGCCGCGCACGAGGTCCGGCGGATCGAGATCACCACCCGCCACCTGGTGCGCGACATCGTCGCCGGGGAGTACTCCAGCGCGTTCCGCGGGCGAGGCGTCGAGTTCGCCGAGGTCCGCGAGTATCAGCCGGGCGACGACGTGCGCACCATCGACTGGAACGTGACCGCGCGCCTCGGCGCGACCTACGTCAAACGCTATCTCGAAGAGCGCGAGCTCTCGGTGCTGTTCCTGGTAGACGCGAGCGCCTCGGGCCGGTTCGGCAGCCGGCTCCGCACCAAGACGGAGCTCGGCGCCGAAGTCACCGCGGTGCTGGCGCTGGCGGCCGCGCGCAATAACGACCGGATCGGCGCGATCTTCTTCACCGACCGGGTGGAGTACTACCTCGCGCCGGCCAAGGGACGGCGGCACGTGCTCCGGCTCATCAGCGATCTCCTTACCTTCGAACCCGCCGGCGCCGCCACCGACCTGGGCGCGGCCCTCACCGAGCTCGAGCCGACTCTCCGGCGCCGGGCGGTGATCTTCCTGCTGTCCGACTTCCTCGCGACCGGGCACGAGACGGTCCTGGCGCGGCTGGCCCGGCGCCACGACGTGGTGGGGCTCCAGCTGGTGGATCCGCGGGAGCGGACGCTGCCCGCCGCGGGGATCGTAACCCTGTGGGACCCCGAGACCGGCGCGTGGCGCCGGATCGACACCGATGCGCCGGCGGTGCGCCAGCATTTCGCGCGGACGGCCGAAGCGTTCGACCGCGGACTGGCGCAGACCCTGCGCGAGCTCAACGTGGATCTGCTGCGGCTGGAGACCGGGCAATCGTACGCCGAGCCGTTTCTCACGTTTTTCCGCCGGCGGGAGCGGATGTTGTGGCGATGAAGGCC
>DATEJD010000379.1:0-12985 GCA_035278325.1 Gemmatimonadales bacterium
TCCCTGGTCGATCCAAGTTCCTCTCATTCGGCGCCTAAGCCGGCCTCGCTGCAGAGATCTTGGGGTGCCCCCCACCCCAAAAACTCTCGTGACCAACTCCTCCGTCCCGGAATGAGAGGAGGTTAGCCGGACCAGGGAGCCTTCCGTGTCTTCCGTGCTTCCGTGGTGAAGGGCCGCACCGACTCTCCCGGCCACGGGGCCACCCTGACCGACCCGAAGGAGGCATGATGAGCTACACCTTCGACCGCTTCCTCGAGCTCCTCGGTGGCAACTGGTATGACGACGACCCCGTGCTCCAGCGGCTGGTGAGCCACTACACCGCATGGGCACCGCGTCCATCCGGGCCCGAGCTGCACGAGTGGGGCGGGCTCTGCGCCGGCACGCTCCGCGGGCTCGCCGAGGGGTCGGCGCTGCTGGAGAACCGGCCCAGGCTGCGCCACTTCGATGCCTACCACCATCGGGTGGACGAGATCATCCTCCCCCGCTCCACCGAGCGTGCCCTTCGTATCGCCGGCGGCGAGCATCGGCTCGGTGCCCTGCACGGCCATCCCCACGTCTTCACGGCCAAGTGGTATCTCTGCCTGCAGAACGGAGAGGCCGGCGTGGGGTGCTCGCTCGCCTGTACCGAGGGGATGGTGCGGGCGCTCGAGACGCTCGGCGACCAGCCGGCTCACGCCGAGGCGCTCCGGCGTCTTTGCCACTCGACTGCGGAGCGGTATGTGCACGGGGCCCAGTTCGTCACCGAGATCCAGGGCGGGTCGGATGCGGCGACCAACCAGCTCGTCGCGCGGCGGGAGGGCGGAGGCGACGGCGGCCGCTGGGCGCTGTACGGCCAGAAGTGGTTCTGCTCCAACATCAACGCCGACTATTTCCTGGTGACCGGCCGCCCCGACGGGGCCGCGCCGGGAGGCCGCGGCGTCGCACTGTTTCTGGTCCCTGCGTATCTCGATGACGAGCGGCGGGTGCGCAACGGGTACACCATCGACCGGCTCAAGGACAAGCTGGGCACTCGCGAGCTCGCGACCGCCGAAGTCACGTTCTCGGGCGCCGAGGCGTATCCGCTCGGGCCGCTCGACCACGGGCTTGCAAACGTAGTCTCGCTGGTGCTCGTGGTCTCCCGCTTCGCCTGCCTGGTCGTCGCGGCGGCGTTCGCGAGGCAGGCGGAGCGCATCGCCCAGGCCTACGCCGCGTTCCGTTCGGCCTTCGGCCGTCGGCTCTCGGATTTCCCCCTCGTCCAGGAGACGCTCGGCACCGTGCGCGGCGCGAGAGAGCGGAGCCTCGCGGCGGTGTTCGAGCTCATGCGGCTGTGGCAGGCCGCGGCCGCGGACGAGCGCTCCACCGAGGCGGTGGACTTCCGCTGCCTCCTGAGCCTGTGCAAGCCGGCTCTCACTCGCGAGGCGACGGCGGTGCTGCACGACGCGATCATGCTGCTGGGCGGCAACGGCATCGAGGAGCGCTTCTCGTCGCTGCCCCGGCTCTGGCGCGACTCGATCGTGATGGAGACCTGGGAGGGACCGCACAACGTGCTCGTCACCCAGGCGCTGCGCGATCTCAGACGCTTCGGTATCGACCCGGCGACGTTCGTGGCTCGGGTGGCTGGCGAGCCGCGGCCGGATCTCGCGCGGGAGCTGGGAAGCATTCTGGGCCAGGGGTCGGAGGACGAGGCCGCCGCGCACCTGGCGCGGCTCGGCCCCGGGCTGGTGCGGGCGTTCGGCGAGCGGTCGCTGGCGGAGGCGATGGCGGGAGGCTGAGCGCCGGGATGGTCTGGCGCTCAACCTGCCAGGCGCGGGAGCAGCTTGGGGTCCACGTTGCTTCCCGTGATCACGGACACCACGGCCGCGCCCTGGAAACGGGCCCGGTGCTCCATGAGCGCCGCGATGCCGGCGGCGCCCGACGGCTCCGCGAGGACGCCGGCGCGTTCGGCCAGAAGCCGCATGGCCGCGAGCATGGTGTCATCCGAGACCGGCAGGATCTCGTCGATGGCGGCGGCCACCTGCTCGAGGGCGCCCGCGACCGGCTTGGTAATCGACAGCCCGTCGGCGATCGTGTCGGCCCGCCGCTCGACCGGGCGTCGCAGCTCCAACGAATCCGCCATCGCCGGAGCGCCGCGTGCGGTCACACCGATCACGCGCACCTCCGGCGATGTCGCCTCGAGCCACGAGCCGATGCCCGTGACCAGGGCGCCGTCGCCGATCTGCACCAGGACGATGTCCGGCCGCAGGCCGGCCGCCGTGATCTCCTGCGCGATGGTGCCGGCGCCGGCCGCGATCTGGGGGTACGCCCCGTCCTCGATGAAGGGCGCGCCCGTCTCCTGGGCGGCCTCCCTCGCCGGGTCGGCCTCGTCCCTGCCGGGCTCCACGACGTGGACCACCGCGCCGAGCCGCCGCATCGCCTCCACCTTCTGGGGATTGGCACCGTCGGGCACGTAGATGGTCGCGGCGATGCCGCGCCGCCTGGCCGACCAGGCGATGCCCTGGCCGAAGTTGCCGGTCGACGCGCCGATGACGGCGGGCGGGCGCGGGGTGAGCGCGGCGAGCACCGCCTCCGTCCCCCTCCCCTTGAACGAGCGGATCGGGTTGAGGGTCTCGATCTTCAGCGTGACGGTGCAGCCGAGGGCGTCGTCCAGGGCGGGATGGCGCATCAGGGGGGAGTCGAGGAACGCCGGGTCGATTACGGCGCGGGTCGCCAGGATCTCGTCGGGGGTCAGCAAGGTGGGCATGGTCCTAACATGGGGGCCCGGCCGGGGTCCGGCAAAGTCCCGGCAGGCGGTCGCGGCTTGGGGCAGCAGTGGCGGGTTTTCCGCGCGGATTACGATCTCCTGGAAGACACCCGAATCCGACCGTTACTCCCCTGTGAGGAGGATCTATGGCCTTCACCAAGCTGCTCCGCACCGCCGTTGCGCTTCCCTTCGCGCTGGCCATCGCCTGCTCTCAGGAGCCGCCGACGGCGCCCGACCTGCCCGCGTACAAGAGCAGTGGAGGAGGAAACAGCGGCAACCTGAGCGCGCCGGCCGGGCCCATCGTGTCGAATGGGGGCGTGGTACCGCTGGATGACCCCAACGCCGGGGGCGTGCCGTACACGATCGCGATCACCAACAGCTCCGGCACGCTGCACGGCATCGTGCTCGAGGGCTACGTCACCCAGATCAGCCAGACGCCAACTGCCCAGCACATCGCCGGCAGTACGGTCATCACGTGCGCCGGCGGGACCGCCGGCGTGCTTCCGAAAGGCACCTGCAATACCGGGTTCACCATCACGGCCTCGAACATCCTGGCCGGCCCGGGCACTCTCGTCCCGGGCGCGGCCAGCTTCGATCTTCTGGTGAAGGATCGGAAAGGCAACCTGCTGCTGTTCACCAGCGCTCCGATCACGTTGCAGTAGCGAGCGCCGGCTAGAACCTCGAGGCGGCCAGCTTCACGTCCGCGTCCGCCCAGGCCTTGCGGAAGCGCGCGTCCACCCGGGCCGCCTCGGCGTTCTTCCCCTGCGCCTCGAGCGCCCGCGCCAGGCCGAACAGCGCCCAGCCGTTCTCGGGGAAGCGCTTGAGGTCTTCGCGATAGACCTGCTCGGCCTCGGCGTTCTTCCCCGCCTTGAGCAGCGCCGCGCCAAGGGAGTGCCGGATCGGGTAGTACCACTTGGGCGGCTCGAAGTAGAGGCCCGCGTCTTCGATCTTCGCCGCTGCCTGGAAGTGGCTGATGCCTGAGTCGAGGTCACCGCGGCGGGTCGCGATCTCCCCGGCCAGGGCCTCCACCGCGATCGAGAGCGGCGACTTGGCGTCGGCGCCGTCGGGGGTGGCGTCGCGGATCGCGGTCACCGTGTCGAGCGCCGCCTGGGCCTCTGCCCACTGCTGCTTGGCGGCGTAGGCCACCCCGCGCGCGTAGTACGCCATCCCGTACGACAGGCGGATGTCCGCCGGAGGCAGCGGCTCGGCGAGCACGTCGTCCCACCGGCCGAAGGTCGTGAGCGTGAGCGTGTGGTACGGCACCATCTCCTGCAGCATGCCCACCTGGCGCGCGGCGGCGAGGTTGACCTTGGACACCAGCGTCTTCGACGCCTCGATGGCCTGCGCGCTCCGGCCCGCCATGGTGGACGCGAAGGCGAGGAAGTGGATGTTGTGCGGGTAGTACGCGAGGGGATACACGCCGCTCGGCTGCTGCCCCTCGATGAAGACCTCGTCGGAGTGGATCGCGTGCTGGTTGGCCTTCACGGCGTCGTTCCAGCGGCCCACCCGGATGTAGATGTGCGCCGGCATGTGGACCATGTGCCCTTCGCCCGGCATGAGCTGCGCGAGCCGCTCGGCGCACGGCACCGCGGCCGCCGGGTCCACCGCCTCGACGGCGTGGATGTAGTAGTGGCAGGCACCGGGATGGTTCGGGTTCCCGGCCAGGACCTTCCGGAGCTGGCGCACGATCTCGGTGGTGCCCTCGTAGGGCGTGCCGTCCGGCCGCCAGTAGTTCCACGGGCGGAGGTCCATCAGGGACTCGGCGTACAGGGTCGCGGCGTCGAGGTCGCTGGGATAGGCCTTGGCGACCTTGGCCATCGCGCTGGCATACGCCGAGTCGAGCCGCGCGCGGTCGGCGGGCGGGTTCGCCTCGTAGCGGGTCGCGACCGCGTCGATGTACGCGCGCTCGCGGGCCGACGCGTGCGACCGGAGCGCGAGCGCCTGCTCAACGGCAGCGTACGCAGCGACACCGCCCGCGGAATCCATGGGTGCGTTCACGTGCGGCCCATGCGCAAGCGCGATCCCCCAGTAGCACATGGCGCAGGTCGAGTCGAGCGCGGCGGCGCGGGTGAAGGAGCGGATCGCCTCCGCGTGGTTGAAGCCGTACGTGAGCCGCAGCCCCTGGTCGAAGTACTGCTGCGCGGCCGGGACGCGGGTGGAGATCGCCTTGTGGTGCGAGCCGAGGTTGGTGTAGAGCGGCACGGAGTCCACGGGGGGCACGGGGCCGCCGAGCAGCGCGGCGGCGAGCAGGAGAGCGGACGGAATTGCCATGGTCTAATTCCTTGGGGTCGAAGTCGCGGGGATCATACGTAAGTCCCGTGTTTTCAACCACTCTCCAGGGAGGGTCGCGGCCCCCAACCGGAGACAGGGGCCTCCCCCGGCAGCCGTAGGGGCGGTTCTGTATTGCACCCCTTCATCATTTCAGTCGGATATTCCGGAACGCCACCCGGCCTGTGTGCGCTTGCAGGCCGATGTAGCCGGATCTCGGGTCCTGGGCCGGCGACTTTCCCCGAAAGCCGTCCGTGTTCGTGAAGGTGGTCGTCGCCTGGCCATTCAGCCAAACCCCATAAAGATTGCCCTGCACCTTGATGGTGTAGTCGTTCCACACGCCCGGTTGCAACGCGGGCCCCCGCCGGTAGTCCTGTTGTCCGGGGTTCGTCCCGGTCGGAATATCGTAGATGGCCGCCGTCCGATTCTTATCGAAGCCGTTGGGGCGCGCCTGTTCGTCGATCTGGACCTCGAAGCCGGTGTGCACGGCGACCCACGCCTGATTGTTATAAGGATACGAGATGGCGGGATTGTTTCTGTCGGGGACCGGCAGTCGGGGATCACGCGAGCGCACAAAGACCCCAGAGTTGTCGGTCGGGGTTTCCAGCCGGAACTGGAGACGAAGCTCGAAGTCGCCGAATGTCTTTGGCGCAAAGTAGAGCAGGCCGAGATCATTGCCAGGGTAGGCGACGATCAGGCCATCGATGAGCGAGAACGTGCCCCGCCCCACGGCCTGCCAATTCTTGAAGGTCGCGTCGGTTCCGTCGAACAGGGACGTAAACCCCGCCTCCACGGCCGGTGGGGATGGTGGTGGGAGGATGGTGTCGCCGGTGCGCCGGATCAAGGCAATGCCCGTGAGCATCGGGTTGGGGGAGCCGATGGTGGGGAGCAGCGCGGGCCCCAGCACGTACGCGTTCGGTACGTGGTGAAAACGACCGACCGCATTGGTGACCGCTTTCGTGGGGTCGTCCCCCATCCACAGCGTTCCGGTCTCGTGGTGCGTGGTTCCCAGGTCGTCGCGGACTTTCCGGAGTACCTCATACTTGCCCGGACCTCCGGCGAAGACCGCCGCCACCGCATCGGCCGCCTGGTCCATCGCGTCCCACAGATCCAGATCCTTCTTGCTCCGCGGATTCGTCGCCGCCTGACCGGGTGCGCGGGGGTCGGCGATCATCGCGTAGGCCCGCCGTACTCCGAAGTCGACCTGGTTCGGGTCGAGATCCAGCGTGACGTTGCTGTCGGGGTTCTGGGACTGCATTTCACCGATGCCACGAATGGTGATGACGACGTGGGTGTCGGTGATGGCCTTGAAGGCATCCAGAGTATCGATATCGGGCACCTTCTTGAACAGCTCGGCCTCGGAATCCGCCCCCATGCCGCCCAGACCCGATGCCGTGATCTGCAGATGGAAGTGCCCTACGGTCCCATCGGCGTGGGTGAGCTTCCCTTTCACGAAGAGGGCGGAGGTTTGGAGCTCCTGCGGACCCGTGAGGCCAGTCAGGGCCGTCCGAGGAATGCGGATGTCCAGGTTGGAGCGCAGGTGGGCCATGAAGTTCCTGCCGATCAGCGCTTCATTGGGCATTCCCATTCCCTTGAACGAGGCCAGGGCCAGTCGGGTACTCTCGATCGTGCCCAATGCGATGAAGACCTTCCCCCCGGTGGGGACGGGCACCAGTCCCAGGTTGGTCTCCACGCCCGTGACTCGCCAGGTGGCACCGTCCTTGACCGTGGCCAGCCGCATCACGTGGCAATTCGGCACCACCATGAGGCGCTTTCGTATGTCATCGTTGTTGCACTCGGCTTGGGCTGCCCGCGCCGCCTTGATGAGCAACGGGAGGGCGCTGAACTTATTGAAAGGAAAGAAGCCCGCCCGAGGCGGCCGGCCCTCGACGGCGAGCGGTGCCTCGAGCTTGAGCAGATTCCGGAGGTCGTCGGGGGTGAGTGTGCCCGCGGCAGACAAGCCGAGCAGCTCGAGCAGCAGCGGCAGCGTAGGCGTCACGCCTGTCAAGGCAGGATGATTGGGCAGCGCGTTCAGGGCGATCGCGCCGGGGACGGTCCCGATCCCATCGAAGAGCTGTTTACGAAGCGCGCGGTGCAGGTCCCCGTAGATGAAGTCGTTTGTCTCGTTGACGGCAATCTGCCGGGCCGCTTCGGCGAAGTATCGGCTCTTGAGATCGCCGACCGTGGACCCGGGCCAGGCCGCCGGCGGCATCTCCGCATCCAGCAGTTGGGGCGACCACCCGCCCCAGTACAGCGATCGACCACCGGGACAGTAGGCCAGCCCCGGGAACTTCGTGTTCCCCCGCCACGCCAGTCCCCACACTTCCTTACGCCAGATCTCCTGGTCCTTCACGGACTTCGCGTTGTATTCCTCGACCGTGGTCGGATCGGCAACGCCGAGCCCGGTCATGGCGAGGTTCTGCACGTGCTCGGGGACGGCGAATGGTCCGGCCTCGAGCACCAGGATGCGATGGCTCCGCGTCTTGTCGCGAAACCAGAGGTGCTCGGCCATCGCCGAGCCGAAGGTTCCCCCGCCGATGATGATGAGATCGAACGGCCGCGCGTCCGGTCGGGCATCGGTCCGATCCAGGCAGGGGCCGACCTGTGCACTGCAGAGTGCTTCCTGAAAGGTGTTGCAGATGTATCGGCCTGGAATATCAGCGGCCAGGCTGGTTCGCTGCACGTTGATCGGATCGGGGGCGTCCAGGAGGCGCTTGAGACTGTTGGCCATGGCTGCTGCTCCTGCTCACTCTCGCTGGTGGGGTTTCACGGGAGTCGGCATGCAGAGGACGACTCGGGAGCTGCGGAGGCTGGGAGAGGTGAGGTCGTGGGAAGGTCGGCCGCGTCTGGCAGGGCTCGCGAAGGGGCCGGGGCCGCGGTGGCGCTCGAGTGCGGGTCCACACGGTGTGACTTCATGGGAGGTGGCCTTGTGAACCACCACCGTATGGCCTGGTAAAGTCGACGTCAACCCCACCTGGACCGACGGGCTGGGCGGCCTGGCGTCGCTTCTCATGGCGAGTTTGGCGGTATTTCGACGACCGAGCGCGGTTTGCGACAGGATCTCGTCGATCCTGTCGCGAGCTTGTCGAAATCCGTTCAGATGGGACAGTCAGCTGCCGATCAAAGACCTTCGCCCGAAGAGCTCAGCCTGCCGGCGACGAGCAATCGACCGATCTCTGCCCACAAGCGTTCGGCCGCTTCCCGCGATTGAGCCACGGCGGTTGTGACCTCGGCCGATCCGCGGCCCTGGCTTTTGTCAGTACGATCGGCTGGCATGAGCACCTCCATCTCGCTCCGCATGGGCCTGCGCTTCCTCGACGCGGACCGCCACCGCCCTGATATCGAAGGTGACCCGATCCGCCACCTTCACGCTCCCGCCCGGGCCGCCGCTGAACGGCGTGATGCCGAAATCCGTCTGCTTGATCGCAAAGGTGGAGACGGCCTCCAGCGTGTCGAGTCCGATCCGGGCGACCACATCGATCGGCACCTCGCGCGTCTGTCCCACCAGCGTCATCGCGCCGAGGATGTGAAACCCGTCCGCGCTCGGCGCGACCTGCCGGGAGACCAGGGTGATCTCGGGGTACTCCGCGGTCCTGAGCACCCTGCTACGCATCGACTCGGTGACTTTCCGCATCTCCGCGGTGTCGGGCGGTGTCAGGACCTCGAGGCTGTCGGTCCTCACCGTGATGTCGAGGTGAGAGCTCGAGGGCCGTCCGGGGTAGTACACCACCTCGCCCGTGAACCCACGGGCCTCGATCACGTGGGTGTGGCCGGCGAACCCGAACAGGCCCGCCTTCCCCGTCTTCACCTGCAGACGGCTGCTCCGAGCCAGCCGGTAGACGACGGAATCCCTGCCCTTGAGACGCTCGTCGACCGCCGGCACCAGCGCGGGCTCCGGCTCGGAGGTCGCTTCACCCGAGGACACGGCCGTCCCGCTCCGCCGGGCACCGAAGGGATCGGGTTGCTGGGCGGCGGCGGTGCCCGCCAATCCCAGGAGAAGAAGCACGGTCAGACGAGAGCTGGCACGCAGGGTCGGTTGCATGGTCGCGCTCCGGCGCGGTTCAGGATCCAAAGGTTCGCCGGATCACCAGCCGGCCCGTGGCTGCGTCCGCCGCGGCCGCATAGATCTCGCCGGTGATGGCGAGGCGATCCGTGAGCTGCCACGCCGCGCCGCCGAAGAGGGCGACGCGATCGAGATTCACGGCGACACGCGTCCTGTCGGTGTCGCCGAACTGGTTGGTGAAGTTCACCTGAAAGCGCGGCTCCAGCCGATTGTATCCCGAGCCCAGGTAGGGCCGGAGTCTCCCGCCGGCCATGGCCCATCCGACGCTCAGGTCGACGCCCATGATGTTGGGCGAGTAGCGATCGTCCGACAGCGTTCCGTCGAAGCATTCGCTGGTTGGGTCACCAAGCGCGTCCCGGTCGCAGGTCACCGGCGCACGAACCGACCCGAAGGTGGCATGCGCGCGGACGGCCGCGGCGAGACCATCCCGGTGGCCGAAGCTCTCCGTCAGCGCCAGCCCGATCAGGTTGGCCTTCACCCCGTTCACCCGGACCGGCGGGATCCATGAGGCTTCCAGCGCGAGCCCGTGCGGCAGCGGCAGCGCGAGGCGTGGCCGAGCCAGCGCGGGGAGCACGTCGGTGTTCTCGGCACCCTTGCCCGGCCGGCAAATGGTCGGTGTGGCCGTCGCCCGATCCACCGCGGGCACGCGTGCCGCCTCGATGCCGAGCGTGAGCCCGCTCGGCTCGCCGGGCGGTGCGCCCGGGCTGAACACCACGGGGACCGAGAGGATGGCCAGCGTCTTCGCCTCGTTGGACTCCGCTCCCGGCCGGCAGACGTATTGCGCGGCGAGCCTCGTGGGGATCGCGCACAGGACCGAGGCGGTGGCCGCGAGCCGCGCCTCCTGCATCAGCCGTCTGATTCCACGCATGTCGAGCCCCTGACCGAGTTGTCGACGCCGCCGTTCTGTTCTGCGCCGACAATGTCGTGGGCGGCGGGGTCGGCCACCATTAGCCGTGGGGGGAGTCTTTCTCCTTTCGATTCGGGGAGTGATCACCCATCCAGGGTGAGTGCTGGATCGTCCGCGGGCCACGATGTCCTCCCACTGGCGGCGCTTGGTGTCCGGATCGCCCCCGGAATTCCGATCATATAGGTAAGGGAGCCTGTGGCTCCCACCGGCCCTACCAACGGAGCACCCATGTCCCCGACCCTGCGCCCAGCAATGGCGATCCTGGTGGCCGCGGCCCTCTCGGCCTGCGGCGACAGCGAGACCAGCGCGCCACTTCAGCCCAGCATGCTCGCCGCCGACCTCTCGACGCTGGCCGATACGGTCCGGCAGCTCACGGCGGGCCGTGGCATCGGCCCGCTGCCGAGACCCGCTCCCGTGCGGCCGGCGCTGGTGGAGCTGGGGCGGGCCCTCGCCTTCGACAAGGTTCTGAGCGGCAACAAGGACATCGCCTGCATGACCTGTCACCTGCCGGAGGACGCGACGGGAGACGATCTGAGTCTCTCGATCGGACAGGGCGGCCGCGGGCTGGGACCGGAGCGCACGCATCCCTCCGGGGCGTTCATCCCCCGGAACGCCCCCTCGATGTTCAACTTGTCGGCTCTGAGCTCGATGTTCTGGGACGGAAGGGTGAGTGTAGACGCTCGGGGAAACTTCCATACGCCGGCGGGCAACCGGATCACACCGGCCATGCGCCGGGTCTTCGAGTTCGGTCCCGTGTCGGCGCAGCCGCTCTTCCCGGTGCTTTCACACGCGGAGATGCGAGGCGACGGCGGCAACGAGCTGGCCGCGATCAAGGACAAGGAGCCGCAGCAGGTCTGGCAGGCGCTGATGCGCCGGCTCGGTGCGATCCCGGAGTACCGGCGTATGTTCGAGGCGGCCTACCCGGGCACCAACTTCGCCGCCATGAACTTCGGCTATGCCAGCAACGCGATCGCGGGCTTCCTGGTCGACCAGTTCGCCTTCAACGATTCCCCGTGGGACCGCTTCCTGGCCGGCGACGATGCGGCCATGACCGACGTGCAGCTTCGCGGCGCCCGGGATTTCATGAGCGCGCGGTGCTCCATCTGCCACAACGGTCCGGCCTTGACCGACAACCAGTTTCACAATGTGGCCGTGGCCCAGATCGGCCCCGGGGAAGGCGACGGGCCCTCAGGCCACGACGACTTCGGGCGGATGCGCGTGACCGGCCTCGCGTCGGATCAGTACCTGTTCCGGACGCCGCCGCTTCGCAACGTGGAGCTCACCGGACCCTGGGGTCACGACGGTGCCTTTACCGACCTCCGCGCCTTCGTGGATCACTACAGCGAATCCGACGTGAAGCTGCGCGCCTTCACCACGGACGCGCTCGAGCCGCTGCTCCAGGGCACCCTTCAGCCGACCCAGGAGGCCATCCTGACCTCCCGCGACACCCTGCTGCGCGGCGTGGTCTTCCCACCCGGCGTGATCGACGAGGACACCGCCTTCATGACGGCGCTCACCGATCCGGCCGCGCGGGATCTCTCGCACGTGGTCCCGGCGCGAGTGCCGAGCGGGCTGCCTGTGGACCGGCCGTAGTGCCAGGGCCGTCTTCACCGCGCGCCATCCACGGTGAAGATCTCGGAGAGATACGTCGCACCGACATAGGCGTAGACGTGCGGGTCGTCCGCCATCGTGAAGAAGATGAACCGCCACGCCCCGCCTGGGCTCCGGTTGCCGAGGGTCACGAGCGGCTCCCGGCGGCCGGTCGCGACATCGACGCGATCGATGGTCGGTGACATCACCCCTCCGACGATGAGCGCCTTGCCGTCGGTGCTCCAGCGGACGATCTGGTCGTGAAACGAGAGGCCCGGGATGGCGCGGTCGGTGCCGCCGGCGACCGGATAGAGGCGGTGGCCAAGCACCGCATTGAACGCGGCGACCTCCCGCCCATCGGGCGAGACGAACCCCGCGCTCGTGCCCGGCGGGGTAACCGCGCGCGCCGCCCCTCCGGCCAGCGGCTGGACGTAGCAGCGGGAGGCTTCGGCGGGCCGGTTTCCGCAGAAGAGAATCGATTGGCCGTCGGGGAACCAGTCCGCCGAGCCGATGGACTCGAAGCGATCGATGGCGACCGCGCGCTCGGCCCCCGCTCTCGTGGGATACAGGACGATTCGGGGCGGCGTCGAGGGGACGAAGGCCAGCAGCCACTTCCCATCGGGCGAGAACGCGGCGGGCTCGCCCTCGCCGAGCTTGGCCACCTCGCCGCCGGCGGTCTTCCGCAACACGGCATCGTAGTTGGTGCCGGCGTCGGCGCCGGCGTCGGTGAAGGCCAGGAGCGACCCGTCGCGCGAGAGCCTCGGACCGAGCGAGGCATCCAGCCAGGAAACGTCGAGCTCGCGCGCCGAGCCAGGCCCGCGCAGCATCAACCGGTACGGCGCGTCGTCGCGAGTGAGGAGCACCCGCCCATTCGATGCGACGTCCTGCGGAGTAAGGTTGCCGGCGCCGGTCACGGCGACCCGCAACCTTCCGTTCAGGCTCATCGCCCGGACGACGTATCCCTTGTTGTCGTACGCCCCGAAGAGCAGCTCCCGACCTCCGGGCCGCCACGCCGTCCCTTCGATGGACGGATAGTCGCCGGTGACGGCCGCCACCTTGCCGGTCCGATCCACGATCTTGACGGTGCCGCGGTCGTCCCAGCGAAACGGATGCTCGGCGAAGGCGATGTATCGCCCGTCGGGTGAGATCCGCGGGTCGCTGAGGTAACCCGAGGCCTGATACACGACCTTGCCGATGGGGAACTCGAGGCGGTCTCGGCCGCCCACGTCGTGGATGATCGCCAGCTCCGCGCCATCCGGCGACCAGTCGGCCTCGCGCACGCTGTCGAGCACTTCTCGCGGGGCGCCGCCACCCAAGGGCACGCGTGCGAGGGTCCCGATAAACAGCCGATGGCGCACGAACTCCGCGCGCACCAGGACGGCCAGTTCGCCCTTCGACGACACGGAGAGGAGCTGGGTGCCGGTCAGGCCGAGGGCGG
>DATEJD010000380.1:0-3774 GCA_035278325.1 Gemmatimonadales bacterium
TGGCGGCGGTCCTGCTGGGCCGGTTTCTCATGCCGCGGCTGTTCGACCTGGTGGTCCGGATGCGGGTCCGGTTCGTCCTGCTGGTCTTTGCGGTGGCGTTCGCGCTCGCGCTCGCCGGGTTGGCCGCCCTGGCCGGCTCCGCCCTCATCATCGGCGCCTTTGCCGCGGGCCTCATTCTGTCCGGCACCAACCAGTTCGACACCATCGAGCACGAGGTTCGGCCAGTCGTTTCGATCTTTGCTCCCGTATTCTTCGTGAGCGTCGGCGCGTCGGTGAACCTGCGGCTGCTCGATCCCGCCTCGCCGGGTGCACGCGGGACGCTGGTGGTAGCCGGCGCGCTGATCCTGATCGGCATCGGCGGCAAGATCGTGGCAGGCTGGGCCGCGCCCTGGCTGCGGATGCGGCGGCTGGTGGTCGGGGTCGGGATGGTCCCGCGCGGGGAGGTCGGGCTCATTTTCGCCGACATCGGCCGCCGGTCGGGCGTACTGAGCGATGAGGTATTCGGCGCGGTGCTCCTCATGGTCATGGCCACCACCTTCGTCGCGCCGCCCGCCCTCAAGGCGCTGTTCGGCGCCGGGGAAGGATCCAGCTCATGACCGGCGCCTCGGCGGGAAAAGTGCGAAGCCTCGCGGCCGCAACCGCGTGGCGGGCGCGGCAACCGGGCCGGGTGGTCTTCACCAACGGTGTGTTCGATCTGCTTCATCCCGGCCACATCGAGCTGCTCGAGGCCGCCCGCCGCGAGGGCGACGCCCTGATTGTGGGCGTCAACACCGACGCCTCGGCGCGCCGGCTGGCCAAGGGGCCCGAGCGGCCAGTGGCCGCGGAGCAGGCGCGGGCCCGGGTGCTGGCGGGCCTGGCCGCGGTGGACTGCGTGGTCCTGTTCGATGAGGACACCCCGCTCGAGCTGATCCGGGCGCTCGAGCCCGACGTCCTGGTGAAAGGCGCCGACTACTCCCGCGACCGCATCGTCGGGGCCGACTGGGTGGAGGCGCGCGGCGGACGCGTCGTCCGCGTACCCGTGGTCCCTGGCTTCTCAACGACCGCCCTTGTGGAGCGTCTCCGTGCCCCGTCCTGATGGCCGCGCCAACGACCAGCTGCGTCCGCTCGTGCTGGAGCGCCACGCCAACCCCTACGCCGAAGGGTCCTGTCTCATTCGCATGGGCGGGACGCTGGTGCACTGCACCGCCTCCGTCGAGGCGGGCGTGCCCGGATTCAAGAAGGGAACCGGCGAAGGCTGGGTGACCGCCGAGTACGCCATGCTGCCGCGCGCCACGGTTGAGCGCACCTCGCGGGAGCGGAACGGTCCCGGCGGCCGCACCCAGGAAATCCAGCGGCTCATCGGGCGGTCGCTCCGGGCCGCCATGAAGACGATGGCGTTCGGCGAGCACACCATCCGGATCGACTGCGACGTGCTCCAGGCCGACGGCGGCACGCGCACCGCCAGCATTACCGGCGGCTGCGTCGCCCTGGCCGATGCCTGTGCCTGGCTGGCCGAGCGGACCGGCGTGCCGTCGCCGTTCGGCCGACTGGTGGCGGCGGTGTCGGTCGGAGTGGTGGAAGGCGAGGAGCGGCTCGACCTGGCCTACCTGGAGGACCGCGACGCCCACGTCGACTCCAACGTCGTCATGCTCGAGCCGGCCCGGTTCGTCGAGGTCCAGGGAACCGGCGAGCACGACAGCTTCTCCCGGGCCCAGCTCGACCTGCTCTTAGACCTCGCGGGGAAGGGCATCGACGAGCTGTTCCGCGCCCAGCGGACGGTGCTCGGCTGGTGAAGCTGCTGGCCGCCACCCGCAGTGCCGGGAAGCAGCGCGAGATTCGGCGGGTCCTCGAGCCCGCCGGACTCGAGGTGGTGTTCCCGGAGGACGCCGGGCTGTGGGAGACCGAGCGCGAAGCTACTCTCGAGACCGCGGAAACCTTCGAGGGCAATGCTCGCCGCAAGGCCGAGTACTTCGCGCGGCTGAGCGGGCTTCCCACGGTGGCCGACGATTCCGGCCTCGAGGTGTTCGCGCTGGGCGGCGCGCCCGGCGTCCGGTCCAAGCGGTTCGCCGGAACTGAGGGCAGTCCGGACGCGGTGGACCAGGCCAACAACGCCGAGCTCCTGCGCCGCCTGCGGGGCGCGTCGGAGCCACGCCGGCGTGCGCGGTATCGGTGCGTCTTAGTGTACCTGCGCG
The DNA here is from genome assembly GCA_035278325.1 of Gemmatimonadales bacterium. GTDB lineage: Bacteria > Gemmatimonadota > Gemmatimonadetes > Gemmatimonadales > GWC2-71-9 > CAVVWJ01. The sequence goes on from DATEJD010000380.1 coordinate 2,172, forward strand.
AGCCCTCCGGGGTGCCGGAGGTATTCGAGGGTGCGGCCGTTGGGCGCATCCTGGAAGCGCCTCAGGGCACCGGAGGGTTCGGCTATGATCCGCTGTTCTACAGTGACGAGCTGGGGAAGTCGTTCGGTGAGGCCTCGCCGGAGGAGAAGGACCGGGTGAGCCACCGGGGGCGGGCGCTCAGAGCGCTGGTGGCGGCGCTCGCACCCGCCCCCGCGAGTGGCCCGCCACCAGCCGCCTCCTGAACCGGCTGACCATCGCACCGCCTGCCAGGATGGCCAGGCGGTCGCTATGTTGAAATCCGGTCGAAGCGGTACGGGGTGTGGCGCAGTCCGGTAGCGCGCCTGCTTTGGGAGCAGGAGGTCCCGGGTTCGAATCCCGGCGCCCCGATTCGACCGACCGACGCTGCGCCCGTAGCTCAGTTGGATAGAGCAACAGCCTTCTAAGCCAGACGACCCCCGCCAGTTAGTATTGGCGGCGCTTACACATGATAGCGCGTTGCAGGTCACGCACGCCGCCTGCCCGACTGTTGTGGCAAGCTCACCAAAGAACTCCTGAATGGACCCGCGCCAACCCGAACATTCCGCGTTCAAATCGCTTTCCGTCCCGGCATATGCGCCAAGTTTCCCTCAGCACCCTCCTGCTCCGGGCACGAGACCTCTGCCGGCGCACGGCATCCAATCTCGAGAGCGCCTCCATGACCGTGGCGCGAGCTCGGTATTTACGTTCCCACTCGCGCCGCATGCGAGGCAACCGAATGGGCAGCTCTGTTCATTGAACCGGGCTGTCCAATGTTCGGCTGCGGCCGCGCGCTACTGCTGGATCAAATCGGAGTTAGTGTGACCACCTCTTGATCCTTTACTAGCGTGCCGTCGGGCCGAATTTCGACTCGCGCGCCCGCCATCAGACGGGCCTGACCACCCGTCACAAGGTCAACGATGCCGTGCACCGTTACCTGAATTGCGAAGGAGCCTGGCCCTCCGCCCGGACCATTGAACTGAGTGACCGTTTGGTTGAACAGAACGTTGCCGGAAGCCACCAGTGGGTCTCCCGCCAAGTCACAGAAACCGCTGAATACGCCAGGGTGCGCGAAGACTCGGACTGGCGCATCTTGGCTCACCGCGTGCGACGGGATCTTCCCAGAGGGGGTTTCTACAATGATGCCCCTTTGCTGCGACGGTGGCGCCAGTGCCGCACAGACGTCCGCAACCGAACCCTCGGTGCCAACGAGTATGGCGAAGTCCGAACGCGGCGCACCGCCGAAGGAGGTTATGAAGGAGAAGTTCTTGCTGACGATTGCACCGAAGCCAGGTGACATCTCCTCGGAGAAACGATTCGCACCCTCGATTCCACTTGGTGCCGTGACACGGTCACCTTCGCTACAGCCTACTGCTAGCACGAGGGCAACGAGCAGGGGCGCTCGTCTAAACGGGAGTGGGCGCATATGTCGTGTCTCCTGGCGGGCCCTGACAGGTTTCGTTGTTGTGGTGTACGCAAGCGATCGCCGAGCCACCCTTCGGTAGCTCGGCGATCGTAGGGTCCTTCGTGGCACTGCAGGAGGGCGTCGCGAAGGAGGCGAGGACCCGTGGCTTTGCGGCCCCGGCTT
>DATEJD010000381.1:0-4749 GCA_035278325.1 Gemmatimonadales bacterium
GAGCCCAGCCTGGTCGCCTACATCACTGCGATCGTCCGCGCCACCCGGAGCTCGCCGGTCCTGACCCTCGGCGCGTCGCCGCGGGGCAGCGTCGCGCTGCTCAAGATGGCGCAGGCGGCGGCGTTGCTCGAGGGCCGGCCGTACGCCGTGCCGGACGACGTGAAGGAGCTCGCCACGGCGGTGCTCCGCCATCGCGTGTCGGTCGCGCCGGAGCTCGAGCTGGAGGGCATCACGGCGGACACCGCGCTCCGCGGCATCATCGAGAAGGTGGAAGCGCCGAGGTGATCCCGATCCCGACCCGTCGCTGGCTGGCGGGTGCCGCCATCCTCGCCCTCGTCGCTCCGCTCGCACTGGTGCAGCCGTGGGCGGCCGGCCTCCTGCCGGCGCTCGATCTGCTGTGGGTGGCGACCCTGCTGCTGGACTGGCTGGGCACGGTGCATCCGCGCGCGCTGGCGGTGACGCGCGAGGCCCCGGCCGCCTTCGGCGTGGACCGAGCGGCTACGGTGCGCTACCGCTGGCGCCACCGGGGGCGCCGCCCGCTCATCCTCGAGGTCCGTGAGACGCTGCCCGCTCCGCTCGGCGGCGCGGACACTCCCACTCGCCGGCTCCGGGTCCCGCCAGGCGAGGGCCTCGACGAGCGGCTCGAGCTGGTGCCGATTCGCCGTGGCGCGGGGAGCGGAGGTGCCATCGCGATCCGCGCCCTCGGTCGCCTGGGGCTCGCCTGGCGGCAGGAAACGATCACCCTCCCGTGGTCGGCGACGGTATACCCTACGGTGCCCGACACGGCGCTTCGCGCCCTGCCGCTGCAGGTGGCGCGGCGACGCGAGGCGGGCCTCCGCGCCATTCGGCGTCCAGGGGAAGGCCGTCTGTTCGAAGGCCTGCGGGAATGGGTGCCCGGCGACGAGACGCGGGTGATCGACTGGAAGGCGACGGCTCGCCGGGGCAAGCCCATCGCGCGCCAGTACGAGGACGAGCGGCGGCAGCAGGTCCTGCTGGTCATCGATGCCGGCCGGCTGCTCACGGCCGAGGTGAACGGTGTGCCGCGGCTCGAGGCGGTCATCGTCGCCGCGCTCCAGCTGGCGCGCGCAGCGGTCGAGCACGACGACAACGTGGGGCTCATGGTGTTCGCCGACGTGGTGCAGCGCTACGTGGCGCCGGCCCGGGGACGCCGCGGACTTCGCGCGGTGCTGGAGGGGCTGGCGCACGCGGAAGGGCGGCTGGCCGAGTCGGATTACCCTGGCGCCTTCCGCTATCTGGCCGCCCGCAACCGGAAGCGCGCGCTGACCGTGTTGTTTACCGACGTGATCGATCGAACCGCCAGCGACGCGCTGGTGGCGCATGCCGCGAGCCTCCGACCGCGCCACCTGCCGCTCGCCGTCACCCTGCGCGACCCCGCGATCGAGGCCCTGGCGGCCCGCCGACCGGAGACGGCGGCCGCCGCCTTCGAGCGGGCCGCCGCGGAGGAGCTGCTCGGTGCGCGCGAGGCCGCCCTGGCCGAGATGCGGGGACGCGGGGTGATGGTACTCGATGTGCCGCCGGGGTCAGCCGGCGAAGCGGTGGTCGCGCGATACCACGGACTCAAACGGCGGGGAATGCTATAGGGACGTCAAAGGAGGTCGCGGTCGTAAGCCACAGGCCATGGGTGATACCTCGGGGAGATGTTCCATGACCTGCGACCTACGCCCGACGACCTCCGGTGAGACAGACCACAGCGAGCCAGCGCCCGACCCGTATTGTAGTCACGATGTCAACAGGCAGCTGGTTCACCCGGTTCGCCAAGTCCACGGCACGCGCGTCGGGGCACGCCGGCACGTTCGGCGTCGCCGTGGTGGTGGTCCTCGCCTGGGCCGCCACCGGTCCGCTGTTTCACTTCAGCGATACCTGGCAGCTCGTGATCAACACGGGCACGACCATCGTCACCTTCCTGATGGTCTTCCTCATCCAGAACACTCAGAACCGCGACAGCGTGGCCATGCAGATCAAGCTCGACGAGCTGCTGCGCGCGCTCAAGGGCGCGGCGACGGCCATGGCGGACCTGGAAGACCTCACCGAGGCGGAGCTGGACGCCTTCAAGCAGCACTATGCCGAGCTGGCCGCCGCCGCGCGGCAGAAGATGCGCGGCCAGGGACAGCTTCCGTTCGCGGAGGAAGAGGAGTCGCCCTGAACGCAGTGAAGGGGGCATGAACGAACGCATGGCCCCTTCGCTCCGCTCAGGGTGACTCCGCGTCAAACTCGCCCTAGGCAGATAGCGGGAGCCCGGCCGGATCCGGAAACGCGGCCACGAACGCTTCCACCGCTTCCGGATCCAGCTGGGTGCCCGCCACGCGTCGCAGCTCGTCCACCGCCGCGTCGGGCGGACGCGAGTCGCGGTAGGGCCGCTCGGTGGTCATCGCGTCGAACGCGTCCGCAACCGCGACGATGCGCGCCTCGATCGGGATCTTCTCGCCCCGAAGCCCGTCCGGAAATCCCCGGCCGTCCAGCCGCTCGTGATGCGACCGTACGATGCGCAGCACGTCCGGCGACTCCTGCGCCAGCGGCAGGAGCATGCGCTCACCCAGCGCGGGGTGCTCACTGATCTGGCGGAATTCGTCGGCGGTGAGCAGCCCCGGCTTGTGGAGCACCGACTCGCGGGTGCCGATCTTCCCGATGTCGTGCAGCTCGCCGCCCAGCCGGATGCCGTCGAGGCTGTGGCCCGCGAAGCCCAGCCGCTCGGCGGTCCCGACGGCGTACTGGCTCACCCGGATCGAGTGGCCGCGGGTGTAGGCGTCCTTCGCCTCGAGCGCGCGGGCCAGCATCTGGACGCCCTGGAGGAAGAGCTCCTGGATCCGCTGCGCTTGCTCCCGGACCTGGCGCTCGAGGTTCTCCTGATAGAATCGGTTCTGCAGCACCAGCGCGCGCTTCTCCAGCACCCGCGACACCCGGGCCTGGAGCTCGCTCACCGAGATGGGCTTGAGCAGGAAGTCGGCGGCGCCTTTGTGCAGGCAGTCCACGGCGGTGGTCGTCTCGCTCATGCCGGTGAGCATGATGACCGAGGTATCGGGGTACTCACGCCGCACCGCATCGAGCAGGCCGATGCCGTCGAGCTCGGGCATGCGCATGTCCGAGATCACCAGCGGCGCCTCGCCGATGCGCTCGAGCACGCCGAGCGCCTCGCGGCCGCTGCCGGCCTCGAAGCAGGTGAACCCCTGGGCCTGAAGCATCCGGACGAGCGACCGGCGTACGCTTGGCTCGTCGTCGACGATCAGACAGTTGGCGGAGCCCGCGGTGACGGGCTGCGCGGCCGGGAGATCCGACATGTGTGCTGGTCAGTCCGAAGTGGGGGGATGGATGCCACGAACATCCATTCGCCTACACACTAACACCGGTGCCCCGGGAAAGTCCATCGGCCCGCTGCCGCGCGGGTTCCGCGCCGACTACATTTGCGGGCGTCCCGCGACAGGAGGCCGGATGGCCGGCGTTCAAGCCCGTCTGCGCTCCGAGCATCAGCGCAAGTATCCCGATCTCAGCGCCTCGGTCTGGTACGACGTCGCGCCGATCTTTCCCGGAGTCACCCAGCGAATGGTCAACATGGCCGGCGACCGGCTCTGCCGGCTGGCCACCCCGCGCGGCTTCCAGATCATCCGGGCCGACCACCTCGAGTTCCGCCCCGTGCCCAAGGACAGCCCCACGGCAGAAGCCGGCTCGTCCGCTTCCTAGCCCGCGGCCGCGGTGGTCCGGGCGGCCACCGCGTCGAGCATCTCGCGGACCTTCCTGGCCAGCCCATCCGGCGTGAACGGCTTCTGCTGAAACGGCGCGCCCGGCTCCAGCAGCCCGCGCTGGATGACGTCCTCGCCCGTATAGCCCGAGATGAACAGCACGGGGAGTGACGGGCGCAGCACCCCCAGCCGGCGCGCCAGCTCCCGTCCCCCCATCTCCGGCATCACGACGTCGGTGATCACCAGGTCGACCTCGGCCAGCTGCCCCTCGAGCTGCCGGAGCGCCTCGGCGCCCTGACGGGCCTCGATGACCCGATAGCCTCGCTCGCGCAGGCTCCGGCTCGCGAGCGCCCGCACCAGGTCTTCATCCTCCACGATGAAAACGGTCTCGGCTCCGCCCCGCGTGGCCGGGAGCTGGTTGGCCGGCAGCGTCGGACTGTGCGCCGCGCCGACCCGGGGCAGATAGATCTTGAAGGTGGTGCCGAGCCCCGGCTCGCTGTACACCCACACGAAGCCGTCGCTCTGCTTCACGATGCCGTACACGGTGGACAGGCCCAGCCCGGTGCCCTGGCCGACGGGCTTGGTGGTGAAGAACGGCTCGAAGATCCGCGTCTGGACATCCCGCTCCATCCCGACGCCGGTGTCGCTCAGGCTGAGCTGCACGTACTCGCCGCGGGTCAGCGCCACGCCATCGTGCCGCTGGGCGTACGCGTCGTCCAGCTCCACGGCCGAGGTGGCGATGGTGACTCGGCCGCGGGACGGCATGGCGTCGCGCGCGTTGAGCATCAGGTTGACCAGCACCTGCTCGAGCTGGCCTCGGTCGGCGCGGATCTCTCCCGCGTCCGGATCGAGGGACAGCTCCAGCCGATGATCCTCGCCGAGCACGCGCCGGAGCATCTTCTCGTGGTCGCGCACGACGGCGTTGACGGAGAGTTTCTCGGGTCGGAGGAACTGCTGGCGGGTGAAGGCCAGGAGCTGGCGGGTGACGTCGGCGGCGCGGGTGCCCGCCTTGATGATCTCGGTGACCTCGGTCCGGCGGGGGTCGGCGGCGTCC
>DATEJD010000382.1:0-6272 GCA_035278325.1 Gemmatimonadales bacterium
GATAAGGCGATAGGGCAGGAAGGCCGATAGGGCGATAAGGCGATAAGGCGATAGGGGGTGCGGCAGCGGGGCTCCTCATCCCGAGCGCAGCGAGGGACCTTCTTCGCGGGTTTCGAAGCCCGTTCGAGACGATCCCTCGCTGCGCTCGGGATGAGGAACGCCGCCCCCGCGCCCCCTATCGCCCTATCGCCTTATCGTCCTATCGTCTTTCCCTACCGACTCGCCTCCACCATCACCCGCTCCCCGACCGTCTCGAGCAGCGCCGCCAGCCGGTGCATGTAGGTGTGCTGGGTGATCGCCCGCTGCCGCGCCCCGGCCGCCACCTGCTCGGCCCACGCGCGGTCGTGGAGCGCTTCAGCCGTGAGCGTGCGGAGCTCCTGCGGCGACCGGGCCACCAGGATCTCGGAGCCCTCGCGGAAGTGCTCGTGGATGTCGGCGTGCTCCTCGACCACCTGGGGCACGCCGATGGCGGCGAGCTCGAACAGCCGGCGGCTCGCGCCCGGGTCGCGCGGCACCGCCCCCTCGTCCGTGCAGGCGACGTTGACCGCCACCGAGGCGCCGGCATATGCCCGGATGTAGTCCTCGTGGTTCAGCAGCTCACCGCGGCAGTAGTCGCGCAGCTTGGTCCGGCGCCACCCGGGCCCCCAGACCGCCACCCCGAACTCGACCAGCTCGGCCAGCCGCCGCTCGCGGTGGGGCGTGGCCGTGCCCACGAACACGACGTTGGCGCGGAACCGATCCCGCGCGCGCATGGGCCGATGGATGGATGGATCGCAGCCGGCGGGGAGATAGTGGACCGGCGGGTTACCCGGCTCGTCCAGCGCCTCGACCGTGGCACGGTCGGCCACGAACACGGCGTCGTAGGCGGCGGCGAACGGCAGGATGTCGGCCGCCGATCGCCGAGCGTCGCAGAACCAGTTCACCCAGGTGGCGCCGCCGGTCTGCCTGAGCGACGCGACCATCGCCGCGTCCACCTGGGTCCCCTCGAGCATCAGCACGATGGCCGGCGACGTGCCCGCGACCGCGCGCGCCAGTCGGTCGTGCAGGCCAATTCGGCGCAGTCGGCTGAGCCACCCACCGGTCCCGATGAGGTTGACCGTGGACACCCGGCAGCCCAGCCGCTCCAACGCGCGCCGCCGGAGGCCGGCATGCGCGTGCAGTGCGTCGTCGAACGAGCCCACCAGGAGCACGCGAGTATCGGGGAAACGAGCGGACACGAACCCAAACTAGCGAAACGATGCGCGATGACAACCCGGAGTCATGGAGTCATCCTGAGCGAAGCGAAGGAGGCATGCGTTGGGGCATGGCTCCTTCGCTTCGCTCAGGATGACTCCCCGCGCGCCTACGCCTCCGCGGCCAGCACCGGCTCCTGATCCCGGAACTGCAGGTCGTACAGCCGCCGGTAGAGCCCGCCCGAGCGGAACAGCTGCTCGTGGGTGCCCCGCTGCACCACCCGGCCGGCCTCGAGCACGACGATCTCGTCGGCGTCGCGGACGGTCGCCAGCCGATGGGCGATCACCAGCACCGTGCGCTGCGCCATCAGGCGGTCGATGGCCTGCTGCACCAGCCGCTCCGACTCGGTATCGAGCGCGCTGGTCGCCTCGTCCAGGATCAGGATGGGCGGGTCGCGGAGCAGCGCCCGCGCGATGGCGATCCGCTGTCGCTGCCCGCCGCTCAGCCGCGTGCCCCGCTCGCCCAGGAGGGTGTCGTAGCCCTGGGGCAGCTGGGCGATGAACTGGTCCGCGTTGGCCGCCCGGGCGGCCGCCTCGACCTGCGCCCGGGTGGCCCCGGGCGAGCCGTAGGCGATGTTGGCCAGCACCGTGTCGTTGAGCAGCACGGTGTCCTGACTCACCACACCCATGAGCGCGCGCAGCGATCGCCGGCTTAGCCGCGTGAGCGGAACGCCATCCATGGTGATGGCCCCGGCGGTCGGGTCGTGGAACCGCGGCAGCAGGTCGGCCAGCGTGGTCTTCCCCGCCCCGCTCGGGCCCACCAGCGCGATGACCTTCCCCCGCTGGAGCGAGAACGACACGTCGCTCAGCACCAGCTCGCCCTGGCCGTAGCGGAACGACACCCCCTCGAACACCACCTCGCGCTCGAACCGCGCCTCGCCCTCGCCGGGCCGGTCCACCTCCGCGCTGGGCTCGTCCAGGATCTCGAACACCCGCTCGGCGCTGGCCAGCGTCACCGCCATGACGGCCGGGTACGAGCTGATGGTCTTGAGCGGCGAGGTGAGCTTGAGGGCGGCGATCAGGAACACGATGATCGTCTCCGGTGCGAGCGCCCCCTCCAGGCCGATCAACGCCGGTCGAGTGCCGGCCCAGATGATGAGGATCACCAGGAAGCCCGAGAACACCTCGGTCAGCGGGCTGGTAAGCGAGGAGAATCGCTGGGTCCGGATCACCTGCCGCCGGTACCGGCTCGCCTGCGAGGCGAAGCGAGCGCTCTCGCGCGCCTCCTCGCCGTACGCCCGGATGAGCCGCACCGCCCCGATCCGCTCGGTGATCGTGGCGGTCACCTCGCCCCGCTCGCGGGCCCGGGCGCGCGAGTGGCGCCGCAGTCGCTTGAGCAGCGTCTGCAGCAGGTAGACCATCGCGGGAACGAAGGCCAGCGTGAGCAGCGTGAGCCGGAGCGAGATCTGGCTCAGCACCACCAGCGTGGTGGCCACCACGATGATGTTCTGGAACAGTGACAGCAGCGACGCCGTGATGACCGTCTTCGTCTGGTCCACCTCGGTGATGATCCCCGAGATGAGCGCGCCGGCCCGGGTCCGCTGGAAGTAGCCGAGGTCGAGGGTGAGGAGGTGATCGAAGATGCGGGTGCGGAGGTCCCGCACCAGGCCCTCCTGCACCCCCACCGATATCTGGCTGGCCGCGTAGCTCAGGATATTCTTGAGGAGCAGGCCCACGACCAGCAGCAGCACCAGCCGCCCCGCCGCCTGCCCCGCGCTCGCGCCCGCCACCAGCGGCTCGATGAGTCGATTGACGAACGTCTCGAGCTGGCTCGACCCCGCGTGCAGCGCCCCGCTGGTGCCGAACAGGTGCTTGAGCAGCGGGATCAGGATCACCAGGGTGAAGCCGTCGAGCAGCGACGCAACGAACGTGGTGAGCAGACCCAGCGCCAGGAGCCCGCGGTAGGGACGCGTGAGCCGAAGGAGACGGAGCTCGGTTCGCACCGCTACCCGTGGCGCGGGCTCAGCAGGGCGATCGGCAGGATGACCTCCTCCGGCGACACGCCGCCGTGCAGGAAGGCTCCCCGATAGCGCGCCTGGTACTCCCGCAGCTTGGTGGGATAGACGAAGAACCGGTCGCCCGTGGCGAGCAGCAGACGGGTCCCGGGCCCGCGGGCCGGCAGCCCGAAGCTCGGGAGATCGTCCACCACCAGCGCCGCGTCGCCCTCCTGGGCGCGGAGATCGTCGCCGAACTTGTAGCGCAGGTTCGAGGTGGTATCCCGCTTGGCGTAGACCGTCGCGGGAGTGTGGCAGTGGATCGACCCGTGATCGGTGGTGAGCAGCACCGGCACCCCACGCCGCTCCGCCTCGCGCAGCGCGTCCCAGAGCGGCGAGCGCTCGAACCAGGTGCGCGTGAGATTCCGGAGTGCCGGCGTGTCCCGCGCCACCTCGTACAAGGTGGAGTTCTCGGTGCGGCCGTGCGTCAGCTGGTCGATGAAGTTGAACACCAGCGCGGTCACGCCCTCCTGCGAGAGGTGCGCCGGCAGCCGCTTGAGCAGCCCGTCGCCGTCCGCGGCGGTAAAGACCTTCTCGTAGTGGACCGGCACGTTGCGGCCGGTGAGCTCGCGGAGCTGCTCGCTCAGGAGCTCGGCCTCGTGCGCGTTGAGGCTCGCCTCTTCGTTGTCGGTCCACCACTGGGGATAGCGGGCCTTGATCTCCGCCGGAAACAGGCCGCTGAAGATGGCGTTCCGGGCGAACGGCGTGGCGGTCGGCAGGATCGAGAAGTAGTGGGCGGTCTCGATGTCGAACCGCGAGGTGATGAGCGGCCGGATCATCGCCCATTGGTCGAGCCGCAGGCAGTCCACCACCACCAGCAGCACCCGCCGGTGCATGTCGAGCACGGGTCGGAGGAACTCGGCCCCGATGTCGACCGAGAGCGGCGGGCGGTCGCTGTCACCATCGTGGAGCCAGCGGGCGTAGTTGCGCTGCAGGTAGCGCGCGAAATCCTGCCGCAGGCTCTCCTGCAGGGTCCGGAGGGCGTCCTGCAGGCCGGGCTCGTCCGCCTGGCCCAGCCGCACCTCCCACTCGGCCAGCTCGGCCACCAGCTCCACCCACTCGCGCCAGGCCAGCGGGCCCCCGCGCCGAGCCTCGAGCTCGCGGAACCGGGTGGCGAAGTCCCTCGACAGGCGCTGCTGCCGGATGCGATCACCGTCCAGCAGCCGGGTCACGACCGAGAGGATCTGGCGGGGGTTGACCGGCTTGACCAGGTAGTCCGAGATGTCGGCCCCGATGGCATCCTTGAGGGTCTCGGTCTCCTCGCTCTTGGTGACCATGACCACCGGCATGCCGTGGTCGATCGCCCGGATGGCCCGGAACAGCTCCAGCCCCCGCCGGCCCGGCATGTGCTCGTCCAGCAGCACCACGCCGTAGGGCTGGCGCTGCAGCAGGACCAGGGCGTCGTCGCCGTGGGTGGTGGTCTCGACGGCGAAGCCCTGTTCCTCGAGAAACAGGACGTGCGACGTAAGGCTCTCCACCTCGTCGTCGACCCAGAGGATGCTCTTGGGGCGGGGCATGGGGGGAATATACAGGGCGGTGAGCGGTGAGCGGTAAGCGGTGAGCGGGGGTGAGTCACCCTGAGCGCAGCGAAGGGGCCATGCGTTGGGGCATGCCCCCTTCACTCCGTTCAGGGTGACGCCGCTCCCGCTCACCGCTTACCGCTCACCGTTTACGGTCTTACATTTTGGCCCGTGCCGTACAACATCTTCCTCTCCCCCGACATCCTGGTGGTTCGGTTCGGCTCGATCGGCGACGTGCTGCTCACGACGCCGCTGTTACGGGCTATCGGTACCAAGTGGCCGGGCGCGCGGGTGACGTTTCTGACCAAGCGCCAGCACGTGCCGCTGGTGAGCGACAACCCCAACGTCACCGAGGTGTTCGGCATCGCCCCGCAGGATACGGTCTACGCGGTAGCCAAGCAGATCCGCACCGTGAAGTACACCCACATGCTCGATCTCCAGGGAGGACTCCGCAGCGCCCCGCTGCGTCTCCTCGTGCGAGGGCCGTGGACCGGGTTCTCCCACCGGCGGGTGGCGCGTGCGCTGCTCATCCGGCTCAAGCACAACACCTATACCGAGCACGTGCCGGTGCCCGAGCGGTACTTCGAGGCCGCGGCCGACCTCGGCGTCGAGCCCGACGGCGGGCCGCCGGAGTTCTTCCTCAATCCCGCCTCGGAGGAGAAGGCAGGGGCCTGGCTGGCCCGCGCGGGCGTCGGGATCCGGCGGCCGCTCGTGACCATTGCCCCGGGAGCGGCCCACGCCACCAAGCGGTGGCCGGCTCAGCACTGGATCAAGCTGGTCCGCCAGATCGCCAACACCGGCGCCGACATCGTCGCCCTGGGCGGCCCGGAGGACTCGGCGGTGGGCGCCGAGATCGCGGCGCGAGGCGGAGCCCAGGTGGCGAGCGCGGCCGGCGAGCTGAGCCTGCAGGAAACCGGCGCCGTGCTCAAGCGCGCGGCCGCGCTCATCAGCGGCGATACCGGCGTGATGCACATGGCCACCGGCGTGGGCATCCCGGTGGTCGCGCTCTTCGGGCCGACGGTGCGGCAGTTCGGGTTCTTCCCGTACAACGCGCATGCGAGCGTGGTGGAGCGGAACCTCGAGTGCCGGCCGTGCAGCAGCCACGGCAGCGACGCGTGTCCCCTGCAGCACCACCTCTGCATGCGGGAGATCCAGCCGGACATGGTGTTCGCGACGCTCACCCGGACCCTCGCCACGTGAGCACCGCGTGAGCGGGTGGGACCCCGCCGCCAGCGCGCTGCTCGCGGCACTTCCGCAAACGGCCCGCGGTCCGCGGCGGGAGGGCATCTTCGCGCTCTGGCTCACGGTGCGCGTCGCGCAGGACCTGCTGCACGATCCGCCCCCGGCCGAGCGGGCCCACCGCCGCCGGATCCAGGCGCTCGAGCACCGGCTGTCGAGCCTCACCGTGCCGCTACCCCTCCGTCGTGCGCTCGTTGCGGCCATCAGCCAGCTCAAGGACGCCCGACCCGAGACCACCGCGCAGGTGCTGAGCCAGCTCGTGGCCCCGGCGCGCGAGGCCGGAGGTG
>DATEJD010000383.1:0-4525 GCA_035278325.1 Gemmatimonadales bacterium
GTCCTCGTCCATCGCCCCCCATCACCCCGTCTTGGTCCCCGGCGCCGACCACGCCGGGCTGAGCGCCGCGAGCGGCGCCGACCGCCACGGCTGCGGCTGGCGCTCCAGCACGACCAGCACCACCATCGGCGGCTCCGACGCCAGCGCCCCGATGACGCCGAACGCCTGCCGGCTCCCGTCCTTCCGCCGGAAGACGACCCCGGACACCCGCTCGAGGCCGCGCTCCACCAGCGCCACGACCCTTCCCTGCTCTTCCCGACTTCCGAACACGCCCAGCGTGTCCGCGACGCGAAGCAGCTCGGCCGTCGAGTCGTAGCCCAGCAACCTGGCGAAGGGGCGGTTGGCGGCGAGCGGCGTGCCGTTGAGCCGCAGGAGGCACAGCCCCACCGGCGCGGCATCGACCAGGGCGCGGACCTGCTCCTCGGACTGGCGCAGCGCGTCCTCCACGCGGCGCCGGGCGGTCATCGCCTCGCGCAGGTCGGCCACCTGCTTGCGCAGGGCGATCACCTCGGTGATCAGATCCTGTTTGGGTCGGTGCTGGTCGCGCATCGCAGACTAGGACGGCTGGCCGTCCCGGTCTTGCACCGCGACCGGTCATGCCCGGAGAAAAGCCGGGTGATCGTGGCCGGTGAGCGACACGATCACGCGCTCGTACACCCGCGGCCCGTTGCCGCTGTTCGTGAGCACCACGACCGCGCGGCCGTTGCGCCGGTCGGCCAGGCAGAAGTTGCGGAAGCCGTTGTTGGCGCCCCAGTGCCAGAGGGTGCGGCCGTACTCGTCGTCCTGGATGCCCCAGCCGAGCCCCCACGCGAGCGCGCTGTTGAGGCGGACCTGCGGGCTCGCCATTGCCTCCAGCAGCTCGGGACCGAGGCCGAGCCCGCCCGGCCCGGGCGCGGCGACGAGGTGGGCGAGGAACCGAGCGTAATCCCGCGCGGTCGTGAGCAGCGACGCCGCCACGTTGGGCACCATGTAGAGCGGGATGATGGGCCACGCCGGATTCACCAGCGGCACGGTGCGCACCGCGTCCTCGTACCGCCATTCCTCCAGCGGCTTGCCCCACTCGCGCGCGATGGCCGAGGTCCGCCGGCCGATCGCGGCGTACACCTCCGCCGGATCGCCCGCCTCGTCGTACCCCACCGCCATCCGGCCCTCGTACTCGTCGCGCCACACCCACGAGCTCTCCCGCATGCCGAGCGGCTCGAGCACTTCGGTGCGGAGATATCTGGCGATCGGCTGGTCGGTGACGTGCTCGACCACCCGCTGAAGGAAGAAGAAGCCCTCGCCCGAGTACTCGTAGGATTTGCCCGGCTCGGTGATCGGCTCGAGCGGGCCGGCAGCGCGCCGCCAGTTGGGCAGGCCGCTGGTGTGGGTCAGCACGTGGCGGGCCGTCACACGCCGCATCCGCGGGGTGTCCGCGTCCGGCGCGGGGAGATAGTCGAACAGCGGCCGATCGAGCTCCAGCCTACCGGCCTCGACCAGGCGGAGCACGGCGTACGCGAAGAGCGGCTTGCCGAGCGACGCGGCCTCGAACACGGTGCCGTCGCCCACGCTATGCCGCGGCACCAGTGAGGCCCGGCCCGAGGTCCGCGCGATCACGTCGCCGCCGTCCACGCTGGCCAGCGACAGTCCGGGAACAGCGGCGAGCTCGAGGAGACGAGGCAGCGTGCGCAGCAGGTCGGCCGTCGGGCGCCAGCTCGGGCCGAATGCGCCCGCGCCGCCTGGCCGGACGGCCGTCTGCACCGGCCAGGCCGGTCCGGCAGGCAGCGCGGCGAGCATGCCCCCCGCGGCGGCGATGAAATTGCGACGGTTCACGACGCGAACGAGCCTCGTCCAGCAGGACAGCCTCGAGGAACTACGGAGGCCAACGGCGAACGTTTCGATCGTTTCAGACGTTCACGATTGTATCAGCCGCTCGACGGCGCCGGCATGTTGAATAGATGCCCGATCATATGAAATGGTTTGCTTCCCCGCCGCCGGCCGCGGCCGCGCACTCGGCCCAACGTCCGATGCCTCCCTCGCCCATTCGCCCGATCCCGCGCCGGCCGGAAACCGCGCATGATGCACTCCGGTTATTTCACTCTGGAGCAATGATGTCAGTATCTCTCGGTCCCCTGACCGCACTCTCGAACGATCTGGCCGCCGCGGTGGAAACCGTCGGCCGGTCGGTGGTCGCCGTGCACGCCCGGCGCCGCATTCCTGCGTCCGGCGTCGTCTGGCAGCCCGGCGTCGTGGTCGCCACTCATCACACCATCCAGCGCGACGAGGACATCACGGTCGGCCTGCACGACGGCACCACGGTCGCGGCCACGCTCGCGGGGCGCGACCCGTCCACCGATCTCGCGGTGCTTCGGCTGGCGAACGCGAGCGCGGCCGCGCCGGCGGCCTCCGCGTCGAACGAAGCGCCACGGGTAGGCCAGCTGGTGCTGGCGCTGGGGCGGCCCGGCGCGTCGATCACCGCGAGCCTCGGCCTCGTGAGCGCGCTCGGCGGCGAGTGGCGCACCTGGCAGGGCGGCACGATCGACCAGTTCGTGCGGCTCGACGTCGCGGTCTACGACGGCTTCTCCGGTGGGCCGCTGGTGGACGCGACGGGACGCGTCGTCGGCATCAATACCTCCGGGCTCGCGCGCGCCACCGCGCTCACGGTGCCGGCGTCGACCGTGTCGCGGGTCGCGGCGCAACTTCTCTCGCGCGGACACATCGCGCGCGGCTGGCTGGGGATCGCCACGCAGCCGGTGCGCCTGCCCGCGGCGCTCCAGCGGAGCCTCGGCACCGAGGCGGAGGTGGGCCTGGTGGTGGTGAACGTCGAGCCCGACAGCCCGGCCGACCAGGGCGGCGTGCTGATCGGCGACATCCTGCTCGCGATCGACGACCGAGCCGTGAGCGATCCGGGCGACGTGATCGCGGCGCTCGGTGGCGATCGGATCGGCCAGGCGATCGGGCTCCGCGTGGCGCGCGGTGGTCGCGCCGAGCAGTTGAGCGTGACGGTGGGAGAGCGGCCGCGTGGACGCCGCTGAGTCGTTCCAGCTCGTTCCGGGCCTCACCGCGGCGCTGGGCGATCTGGCCGACCGGCTGCGCCGAGTGACCGTGCAGGTCCGCACCGGCGCGCGGAGCGCGGGCGCTGGAGTCATGTGGCTTCGGCACGGCCTGGTGGTGACCAATGCGCACGTGGCGACCGGCCCGGGCGCCGAGGTGGTGCTGCCCGACGGTCGCGTGGCGCGGGGCCGACTGGTCGCGCGAGATCCGGAGCGGGACCTCGCGGCGCTCGCGCTCCCGCCGGGCGATCACGAGCCCGCTGTCCGGGCCGATGCGCGCGGCCTTCGTCCGGGTGAGCTGGTCGTCGCGGTCGGGCATCCGCTCGGTGTCGCCTACGCGGCGGCGCTTGGCCTGGTCCATCGGGCGCCCACCGGCGGACGCGGGCCGACCGGCTGGCTTCAGGC
Source organism: Gemmatimonadales bacterium (assembly GCA_035278325.1). GTDB lineage: Bacteria > Gemmatimonadota > Gemmatimonadetes > Gemmatimonadales > GWC2-71-9 > CAVVWJ01. Next base: position 3,438 of record DATEJD010000383.1, read on the forward strand.
CGATATCCGCTTGGCGCCGGGCAACTCCGGCGGGCCGCTGGCCGATGTCACGGGCCGCGTCGTCGGCATCAACGCCATGATCGTCGGCGGGCTCGGCTTCGCGGTGCCGACCCATGTCGTCGAGCGCTTCGTTCACCAGATCGACCGAGCGGGCGGAGGAGCGCGCGCCGCGTGATTCGCGTGCTGGTGGTGGCCAGGTCGGAGCTGGAGCGGGCGGGGCTCGAGGCCCTGCTCGCGTCTCGCGGACACGTGCCGGTAGGCGGCGGCAGCGCGAGCCTTACCGAGGCGCGGCGCCGAGTCGAGGACGGATCGCTGCAGGCGGTTCAGGTGGTGCTGGTGCTGCTGGAGCGGGGCGCCGATCCGCCTCGCCTGACGCTCACGCCCGACAGCGCCGCGGAAGCGCCGGCGCTCGTGGTGCTGGGTGAGTCGCTGCCGCGCGGGTGGGCGGTGCGGGCCGCGCGGTCCGGCGTGCGAGCGGTGGTGTCTCGCACCGCCAGCGCGGAGGCGATCGCCGCGGCGGTCGAGGCGGCGGCGGCAGGCCTGGTCGTGCTCCCGTCCGATGCGCTCGCCGAGGTCCCGGCCGGCAACGCCGCCCGCATGACCGCGCCACCCGAGCCGTTGAGTGCCCGGGAGGCGCAGATCCTCGCGCTTCTCGCCGAAGGACTGGTGAACAAGCAGATCGCCGCGCGGCTCGGGATCTCGCGTCACACGGTGAAGACGCACATGGCGGCGCTGTTCCACAAGCTGGGCGTGTCGACGAGAGCGGAGGCGGTGGCGGCGGGGGCAAGGGCGGGGGTGATTTTGTTGTAGGGCGCTCATTTGGAGCGGAGCGAGTCGATCCTGGAGCGCCGGGAGTCATCCTGAGCGAAGCGAAGGAGCCATGGCCTGACGCATGCCTCCTTCGCTTCCCCTGAGCGAAACGAAGTGGCCATGCGTTCGGGGGGTGCGCCTTAGATCGTCACGGTGGCTCCGGCCCCGGCGGAGTCTGTGCGGCCCTTCACCACGAAGCAACGGTGTTCGTCGTCAAGTCCTCGCGGCCGAGAGGGTCGGATCCCACGGGCGCTGATCCCGGACCATGGCATTGAGGA
>DATEJD010000384.1:0-4555 GCA_035278325.1 Gemmatimonadales bacterium
GTCCGCTTGTCGAGCCAACGGGGGCTCATCACCCAGCTGTAGTGCCCGTCGAAGTCGCGCTTCTGCGGCTTGGGCAGGGTGGTCTGGTTCCAGGGGTGCCGCCGGTCGACCGGATTGCCGAGCGGATCGCGGGCCACGAACAGCTGCTCGTTCTCCCAGTCATCGTAGTACGAGCTGCCCAACAGGATGCGAATGCCGAGGTTGATGTCGACCAGGTTGCTGGTGATCAGCTGACCGTCCACGATGACGGCGGGGGTGACGTACATCGCCTTGCCCCAGTCGTTCATGGTCTCGTACTGGTAGTCGCAGACATCCGGGTTCTGGAACGAGCCCCAGCAGCCCAGCAGCACCCGGCGCTGGCCGACCTTCTCGTACCCGGGCAGGGCCTGGTACCAGAAGTCGAAGATGTCGTCGTTCATCGGCACGGTGCGCTTGACGAAGTCGAGCACCCTGATGAGCCGCGACAGGTAATCGGTAAAGAGCTGCGGCGTGGCCACGGTGCCCACTCCGCCCGGGTAGATCGTGGAGGGATGAACGTGCCGCCCCTCCATCAGGCAGAACATCTCGCGTGTGATGCGGCTCATCATCAGCGACTCCTGATAGATCGAGCCGGTAAACGGATTGAAGGCCCGCATGATGTCGGCGATGGTGCGGAAGCCGTGGATGCCGGCGTTGGGTGCCTCGGTCTTCTCGGCCTTTTCCAGCACTCGGGGATTGGTCGCCTTCACCATCTGCTCGCACCAGTCCACGAATACGAGGTTGTCCTGGAAGATCGTGTGGTCGAACATGTACTCGGCGGCCTCGCCGAGGTTGACGATCCACTCGGCCAGGTTGGGCGGCCGGATGCCATAGGCCATCTGCTGGGCGTAGGTGGAGCAGGTGGTGTGATTGTCCCCGCAGATCCCGCAGATCCGGCTGGTGATGAAGCCCGCGTCCCTGGGATCCTTCCCTTTCATGAACACGCTGTAGCCGCGGAAGATCGAGGAGGTGCTGTGGCACTCGACGACTTCCTTGTTGTCGAAGTCGATCTTGGTATAGATGCCGAGGTTGCCCACGATCCGGGTGATCGGGTCCCAGTTCATCTCCACCAGCTTGCCGCGCGGTTTGGGGGCCGCCTCGCGGGTCGGCATCGTCGTGGTCGCCATGACGCCGTGATCCTCCTCAGATCCGCGGGTAGCGCGGGTTGTATCCGGTGGTCAGCGCAGAGCCCTTGTGCCGCCACTTGGGCTCCTTGTTGACCGTCGTGTTGGTGATGGCGCGAAGGCGTCGGATCAGCGCGCCGTAGCTTCCCACCAGGGCCGACGAGACCGTGCCGCCGGGCGGCGTGTCCATGAACGGCATGAACTTGTCGGGGAATCCCGGCATGGTGCAGCCGATGCAGATGCCGCCCACGTTGGGGCAGCCGCCGATCCCGTTCATCCAGCCGCGCTTGGGCACGTTGCAATTCACCACCGGCCCCCAGCAGCCGACCTTGACCTGGCACTTGGGCGAGTTGTAGTCCAGCGCGAAGTCGCCCTGCTCGTAGTAGCCGCCGCGGTCGCACCCCTCGTGCACCGTCTTGCCGAAGAGCCAGGTGGGGCGCAGCTGATCGTCGAGCGGGATCATCGGCGCCTTGCCGGCGGCCTGGTAGAGCAGCCAGGTGAGCGTCTCCATGAAGTTGTCGGGCTGGACCGGGCACCCCGGGATGTTCACGATCGGGAGCCCGCCCGCCGAGCGGAAATCCCAGCCCAGATAGTCGGCGAGTCCCATGCAGCCGGTGGGATTGCCGGCCATGGCGTGGATGCCGCCGTACGTGGCGCAGGTGCCGACGGCCACCACGGCCCATGCGCCGGACGCGAGCTGGTCGATCCACTCGTTGAGCGTGATCGGCTCGCCGGTGACCGGGTCGTTGCCCATCGAGGTCCAGTATCCGTCGCCGTTGATGTTCTCGTTGGGGATCGAGCCCTCCACCACGAACACGTAGGGCCCGAGCTGGCCGCGCGCCGCCTTGCGGAACGGCTCCAGGAAGTCCTCTCCGCCCAGCGTGGGCGAAAGGACCTTGTTGTGCAGGTGCACCTTGGGGAGACCGGGCACGAGTCCGAGGATCACCTCCTCGATGCTCGGCTGCATCGCCGCGGTGATCGAGACGGTATCGCCGTCGCAGCTCATCCCCTCGGAGGTCCAGAGGATGTGGACCTCGTCAACGCCGGCCTTGGCCGGCGGTTCGCTCCTGGTCTGTTGCTGCGCCATCGACAGGCTCCTTGGGTCCCCTGGGGACCCGCCTAGCTCACATGATCGGAATCGTCTCCGCTGCCGGCCGGCTCCGAGTCCACGACCTGGAGTTGCCGGATCGCCCCGTGCAGGCGCTCGAGGACTTCGGCGGGCAGCGCGTCGGTGCGATCGATCACCTGACGGGCCCGCTCGTCGGTGCCGCGGGCCTCACGCTTCTCGTCTTCGGCGAGGGTCATGATCCGCAGCGTGAGGATCTCGTCGATCTCGGTGGCATCGAAGAGATCGCCCGGGCTTTCGGGGGCGACGGTGGGATAGTCGTAGAGGATGATGGGAGAGGAGAGCATCGTCGCGCGGGACCCGGGCTCTCCCACCAGCACCGGCCACGTCTGAAGGTTGCGACAGGAGCCGACCGCGTCGGCCGCCCACTCGGGAGGCTCGAGGAGCGAGACGAAGGCGCCGCCCCGGAGGCCGAGCAGGGTGTGGGCGCCGACGAGGGACGACCGGAGCGCGGCCGGGCGCGCGGGATCGGCGCCGTCGGGCCATTCTGTCAGGTTCTCCAGCACGACGCGAAGCCGGAGCAGGTTGCCGATGCGCTCGGCGCGGAGCGTCACGCGGCCGGAGAGGGGCCACCGCTCTCGAACGACTCTGGCCCGGGTCCGGCCCCCGGCATCGCTGACCGTCTCGAGGTCGCAGCCGGCCCCGAACTCGAGCGGCACTTCCCGCGCTTCCCGCAGGAGGTCATCGAGGGCAATCGCCTCCAGGTCGAGCCAGCGCTCGATCCCTTCCTCCCACGTCACCAGCTCGCGGCCGTCGACCTCCAGCCGCTCCACCGGGCGGCACGGCTCGCCGTCGCCGCCGCACGCTTCGATTGTTCTGGCTTGGACTTGGAGGAAGCGAATCCGGAGGTCGAGCGTCGGATCGCTCTCGGGCTCGACGAGGCACTCGGTCTGCATAGCCCACGGCTCGCCGGTGCGCTGGCCGCGAGCCTTGGGCGTGAGCACGCCGAACTGCCAACGGAACCGGTTCTTAACGGCCGAGGCCCTATAGGGATAGAGTACGTACCCTTCCCACAGGACTGCGTCCGCCACTCGCTGGGCCAATCGGAAGTCCATACCGACAACTCGGCCCTTCATTGGGTCCATCACCCGGCGGCCGATTTGACCGACTTGCGGCTCTCCGGAACGTGGCCCATAGTGTGATCGCGAGCCACAGCCCCGCCGTGATCTGGATCGCATTCCAGGCACGGGCCGCACAATATGGTGGGCCGGTGCACGAGCTGTCGATCGCATTGAGTTTGGTGGAGCTCGCCTCGGAGGAGGCGGGCCGGGTGGGAAACGTGCGGGTCGAGGCGCTGCACGTTCGCATCGGGCCGCTCGCGGGTGTGGTGGAGGAGGCGCTTCGCTTTTCGTTCGATCTGGCGGCCGAGGGCTCGCCGGTAGAGGGCGCGCGGCTCGAGATCGAGCGCGTGCCGCTCACCATCCGATGCTCCCGATGCGACGCCGAGCGCGAGCTGGCCTCGGCGCAGCACCTCCGCTGCCCGGTCTGCGCGGAGCCGGCGCACGAGATCGTCCGCGGTCGTGAGCTCGAGCTTCGAGCGCTGGAGGTGACCGACCGTGCCGCCGCGCATCGTTGAGGTCCGCAGCAACATCCTCAAGAAAAACGACGTGCTGGCTCGCGAGCTCCGCGCGCGGTTTCAGCAGGCCGGCGTGTACGTGGTGAACCTGGTCTCGGCGCCGGGCACCGGGAAGACGAGCCTGCTCCAGCGCACGCTCGCCGAGCTGAGCCAGCGTCATCGGGTTGCCGCCATCACCGGCGATCTGGCGACGGACAACGACGCGCGTCGGCTGACCGACTCGGGCGCGGCGGTCCGGCAGATCACGACCGGGACCGTCTGTCATCTGGACGCCGAGATGCTGGAGCGGGCGCTCGATGGGTGGACGCTCACCGACCTCGACTTCCTCTTCATCGAGAACGTCGGGAACCTGGTGTGCCCCTCGAGCTACGACTTGGGTGAGAGCCTCCGGGTGGTGCTGCTCTCGGTGACGGAAGGCGAGGACAAGCCCCTCAAGTATCCCACGATCTATCACACGGCGGATCTGGCCGTGATCACCAAGGTCGATCTGGCGACGGCGGTGGAGTTCGATCGTGCGGCGGCACTGCGCAACATCCAGGAGGTTCGGCCGGGGCTGGCCGTGCTCGAGGTGTCGGCGCGTACTGGCCAGGGCATGGGGGAGTGGCTGGACCGGCTCGAGCAGGCGGCCGTGGGGCACCGGGAGCCCGCTGAGTCATCCTGAGCCCAGTCGAGTCATCCTGAGCCCCGAGTCATCCTGAGCCCCGAGTCATC
>DATEJD010000385.1:0-6303 GCA_035278325.1 Gemmatimonadales bacterium
GACCGAGCAGGAGGTGAGCGACTCACTGCTCGGCGCCCTGCGCGACAAGGGTCCCCGCCAGGCGATCGTGCTCGACCATCACCCGCTGCGCTCCGGCGGGGAGCACGGCGGCTCGTTCACCCTGGTCGATCACATCTTTCCGCTCCGAAACATCAAATCGTGGCTTTGGATTCCGCTGCCCCTCATCGGCTCGCTCTACCCGATTGCACGCCAGCACGGCATCAGCAACCAGGACTTGAGCGGCCGGAAATACGGGGAGATGGTGCGAGCGCTCGAGGCGGTCTTCGCGCGGTACCCGCCGCTGGTCATGGCGTCGGGACACGACCATGACCTGCAGGTCATCCGGGGCGGGCGCCCCGACATCACCAATGCGGCGTATCAGCTGGTGAGCGGCGCGGGGATCCTGGGCCACACGGGCCTGGTCCGAAGCGTCCACGGCTCGCTGTTCGAGCGCGATGCGGCCGGGTTCATGCGGTTGGACGTGACGCGCGACGGGCGCATCCGACTCTCGGTCACCACGGTTGCCCGTGACGGGAAGCAGTCGGCGGGTGCGGCCGCGGAGGTGTTCTCGCTCTGGCTCGCGACCGAACCTACCGCGGCCGGTACACGCTGAGCGTCCCGCGGCCGTTGCCACCTTCGTCGGCCACCAGGAGCGACCCGTCGGGAGCGAAAGCCAGCCCCTCGGCCTGAGGATGATCGCGTCGGCGGAGATGCGCTCCGGCGACGACCTGGCCCGCGGTGCTCAGCTCGACGATGGCGTGCTCGCGCCCGGCCAGGACCAGGAACCCGTCACCCGACGAAAGCCGGAGCAGCTCTGACGCGTGGAAGGCGGGTATCCTGAGCGCGGCCGCGAGGTCGGCCAGCGGGATGAACATGTAGGGGTGGGCGTCCAGCGCCTTGCGTTCGAGTGACCAGCGCAGCATCGCGAAGTGGCCGCTGAGCGCTCGGCTCCTCGGCACCTTGCAGGCGAACAGCAGCGAGCGCTCCGGCGGGTCGAACGCCATGCCCTCGACCTCGCACCACCGCCCCGCGCCCGTCGCCTGGACGGTGAAAGGCACGGACTCGCCGTTCGCGCCCTCGCGGCCGGCGTACAGCACCCCGTCGCTGGTGGACAGGACGATCTGCCCGTTCACCAGGGCGATCGCCTCGAAGTCCCCCCGCGCGGCAGGTTGCCCGAAGCTGAACCGCTTGACCACGCGATGATCGGCGGGGTCGAGCTGGTAAACGACGGCCTGTTCGTCGCCATGCGCGAACACCCGGCCCGCGCTGTCCACCACCAGACCGCTGATCTCGTGGAGCCCCTTCGGCAGCTCCCACCGATCCGCCGGGGGCGCCCGAAAATCGAACCGGCTGAGCGCGGTGGGCGAGCGCGGGTCGCTCGACTGCACCGCATGCGCCGCCCCGCGCGACACGGCGAGCGTGCTCGCCACGAGCGCCGCCACGGAGGCGGCGTGCCTGCTCCGAGCCCTCACCCGACCGTCACGACCTGCCGCCTGCTCACCGTGCTCGGCTCGGGAGGCGGGGCCAGGTTGGTGGACCACCACGCGCGGGCGCGGGCCTGATCCCAGGGCTGCGCGAGCGCCACCTGCTCCAGCTCGGCTCGGAGATCGTCGGCCGTTTGCGGGCGCCGGGTGGGATCCTTCTCCAGGCAGCGCATGATCACGTGCTCGAGATCGAGCGGCACCGGGCGCCCGGTCCGGATGCTGGGCGGCACCGGGATCGCCTGGATGTGCTGGATCAGCATCTTGAGCGCGCTTTCCGCCTCGAATACCATCTGGCCCGTGAGCAGCCAGTATCCGACGCAACCGAGGGCGTAGAGATCGGCGCGGCGATCGACCGGATCGGCGCCGCTGGCCATCTCGGGCGCCATGTAGGCAGGCGTGCCGGTCGTAACGTCGGCCGACTTGATGGTATCGAGGATGGTCTCGTCCTCGTCGTACTTCACCAGTCCGAAGTCCAGCACCTTGACGAAGTCGTACTCGCGGCCCAGCCGGCAGGTATAGATGTTGGCCGGCTTCACGTCCCGGTGGACCAGTCCTCGCTCGTGGGCCTCGGCCAGCGAGTGACACACCTGCCGCAGCAGGTACACGACCCGTTCCGGCGGCTGCGGACCGTGGCGGCGCACCAGGGTCTCCAGGTCCAGCCCTTCCAGCAGCTCCATGACGAAGTAGAAGGTGCCGGCCCGGGTCTGTCCGAAATCGTACAGGCGGATCGTGTGCGGCGATTGCAGCGCGGAAGCCGCCTCGGCCTCACGGTGAAACCGGCGGATGATGGCGGCCGTCGCGTTATCGGTGGACCCGCCGAGGATCTCCGGCTTGATGAGCTTGATCGCCGCCGGTCGAGCCAGCATGCGATGCGTCGCGTGCCACACCTCGCCCATGCCACCGCGTCCGATGAGCTGAACCAGTCGATAACTCCCCAGCTCCCTCGCCTGCTGCACCTGCCGGCCCAGGCGCACCATGATCTTCGAGGGAATGACCGCGATGGCCGCGCAGACGTAGTTGGGCAGGTAGTTCCACATGATCACCGCGAGCGTCGGGGTCTCGAGCCCGCGGGCATGCGCGATCAGGAGGCCGACCGGATCCATGGACGCGGCGAGGAGCGAAGCGATGAGCGTCTTGCGCGGCGTGTTGGGCACGATCATCGGAAACAGCAGCACCAGCACGCAGATCCAGGACAACCGGCCGGCCAGCAGGCGATGCGGCTCCCACTGGTTGACGATCCCGATACCCAGGGCTAGCAGTACCTCGTAGCCCAGCGCGAGATCGAGGGCCAGCCTGGGCCGGCAGCTGAGCCGCCGGGTGTAGCGCCAGAGCCAGACCGACAGGGCGATGCTGAGTACGCCGACCACGTCCGCCGGCCGCCCCCATGGAATGAGGTCGTGCATCGGCAGGTGGAGCAGGGGGGCCACCAGGTCGTTCATCGCGATGCCGATGACGTAGAGCCCTGCCCACACCCTGGCCAGAATGCCCAGGCGCACGGTCGCCTCGCGGAGGAGATCGTCCGGCAGCTCGTCCACGGCCGCGCGCGTCCGCGTGGCCGGCGTGGTCGGCAGCTGCGTTTCGAGCAGCTCGGCCTCACTCATGAGCGAACTCCGTGCTGTGGCGCAAATGACCGAATCGTCGCAATTTAGTGGTCGAACGCTAACATACCACCAAGGCTCATCAAATGCGGATGCCCCACGGCCCCACGACGGTCGAAGGGAGGGTGCCTGATGGCTCCTGAGCGTCCTTCCGGCGGGTACGCCCGCCTGGTGGACAACCCGCTGATGCGGGTCGTCGCCTACTACGTGATCCTGTTCGCCGCCACCGGGCTGTTCATCCAGTTCGTGCCCGGCGCGAGCGAGCTGTTTTCGGGTGGTCTGCAGCAGAGCGTGGCCGACACGCAGACCGGGATGCCCGACCTCATCAACCCCAACCAGCCGCTGTTTCAGACCCGGCTCGGCCTCCCGCTGTCCGAGGTGTTCGGGATGACGGCCGCGTTTGCCCTGATGCTGCCCGTCACCTGGATCTATGTCATGACCCGGCGGCGAAAGGGGTTCCGGCAGTCCGTCGTGCAGACCCTCATCATCCTGCCCATCGTCGTCGCCGGCATCGTGTTCATGGTGAAGAACAGTCTGGCGCTGGCGTTCAGCCTGGGTGGCATCGTGGCCGCGGTGAGCTTCCGCAACACGCTGCGGGATACCAAGGACGCGGTCTACATCTTCCTCGGCACCGGAGTGGGCCTCGCCGCGGGCATCCAGTCGGTCCCGCTGGCGGCGGCCCTCTCCATCACGTTCAACATCGTCATCCTGATCCTCTGGTATACCGACTTCGGTCGCGCGCCGGCGGACCTCCAGCGGCCCGTGGCCCATCGCCGGGTGCAGCGGGCGCTGGCCCTGGCCAATCGGACCAGCGCCTTCGTGAACCTGGTGGATGACCAGATCCTCAAGTCACTCACCCCCGATCAGCTCGACGCGCTGGCCGAGCGCGCGTCCCGCCGGCGCTCCCGACTGGCCGCCGCCGATGACGTGCCCAAGAAGCCGCTGCCCGAGTACCGGCGCCTCGAGCTCCAGATCCACGGCGCGGCCGACGCGGCGCGGCGGGTGGTCGAGTCGGTGCTCGAGGAGTCCGCCAAGCGGTGGGAGTTCGTGCGCGCCGTGCCGGGTGACGGCGGCACGCCCGAGCGGTTGCAGTATCGCGTCCGGCTCAAGAAGAGCGTGCCCGCGGAGAGCCTGATCCAGAGCCTCCAGACCGGAGCGGCGCCGCACGTGACCGCGGTGGAGCTGGGCGACGGGGCGCGATGAGCGAGCTGCTGGCACGGCTCAAGGACGCCCTCCGTGACCGCTACGTCATCGAGCGGGAAGCGGGGCGGGGCGGGATGGCCACGGTGTTCCTGGCGCGCGATCGCAAGCTCGGCCGCGAGGTGGCCATCAAGGTCCTGAGTCCCACCGTCATGACCAGCGTGGCCGGCGAGCGGTTCCTCCGCGAGATCCGCATTACCGCGCAGCTCCAGCATCCCAACATCCTGCCCCTGATCGACTCGGGCGACGCTGCCGGGCTGCTCTATTCGGTCATGCCGTTCGTCGACGGCGAGAGCCTCCGCGAGCGGCTGCTGGCCGGGCCGCTGCCCGTGAACGAGGCGCTGCTGCTCGGACGCGAGGTGGCCGAAGCGCTCGAGTACGCCCATCGCCGTGGCATCGTCCATCGGGACGTCAAGCCCGAGAACATTCTGCTGTCGAACGGGCACGCGGTGGTGGCCGACTTCGGGATCGCGCGCGCCATCGGACTCGCCAGCGGCAATTCGCTGACCGCGCGCGGGCTGCCGATCGGCACCGCGGCGTACATGAGTCCCGAGCAGGCGCAGGGCGGGGGCGGCGGCGATCCGCGGAGCGACGTCTACAGCACGGGCTGCGTGCTGTACGAGATGCTCACCGGCAGGATGGCGTTCGGCGGCGTCAACCTCCGCGAGGTGCTGATGAAGCAGGCGGCGGGCTCGCCCACGCCGATCACGGAGCTCCGGCCCGAAGTGGCGCCCGCGGTGATCGCGATCGTGAACCGCGCGCTGGCCAGGCGCCCAGAAGACCGGTATCAGAGCGCGGGCGAGCTCGCAACCGATCTTCGGGTCGTGATGGGGGAGCCCGCGCGGCTCAGCACACCCAACCCGGTCGCGGCCGCGGAGTGGCCCGGTCCCGCGAGCGAGCGAGCCACCGCGGGAAGCCGATGGGGATACCTGCTGATCGGCGCCGCGGTGCTGCTGCTGGTGGCGCTCGTCGTGGCGCGCGCGTTCCGTGGTCAGCCGGGCACCTCGCCGCCGGAACCGGCCGATGCCCCCGCCTCCATTGCCGTACTCCCGTTGGCCACCCACAGCGACAACCTCGAGGACGAATACCTGGGTGACGGCCTGAGCCGCGAGATCATCGATCGGTTGGCGCAGGTCGAGGGCCTGCGCGTGATCTCGCCGACCTCGGTCGTGGCGCTCAAGGGTCGCCGGCTGACCGTGCGCCAGGTGGCGGACACCCTGCACGTCCGCCACGTCCTGGACGGCTCGCTCCAGCGCGAAGGCGAGCACATCCAGGCCCGGGTTCAGCTGATCGATGCCCGGCGCGGCCGGGTACTCTGGCAGCAGACCTACCGGCTGGGCGAGGCGCAGCTGCTGCAGCTGCAGGACGCGATCGCGCGACAGGTGACCGGCGCGCTCCTCACCACCGGCGCCGCGGAGCCGATGTCGGCCGCGCCCAGGCGCACCGAGCACGTGGCGGCGTACGAGTCCTACCTCAAGGGCCTCTACTGGCTCGAGCGCCGCACGCCCGAGGCGCTCCGCCTGGCGATCGCCGCGTTCCAGGAGGCGCTGGCGCTGGACGCCGACTATCCGCAGGCCATGGCGGGGCTGGCCTCGGCGCATACCTACTCGGTGGTGTACGAGTACCGGACCGAGGCCGACCCGTACAACGAGCTGGCCGAGGCCCTCCGGCTGGCCGGTCGCGCGATCGCGCGGGATTCGCTGGCCGCGGAGGGCTGGCTCGCGCGGGCCGACGCGCGCTCGATCGCCTTCTTCGACGACGATTCGGTGCAGGCGGACGTGAATCGGGCCCGCCGCATCATGCCCAACTCCGCCGACGTGGCCATGGCGTATGCCTGGAGCCTGTTCCGCTCGGGGAAGGTCGGGCTCGCCATCGCCCAGGCGCGGCGTGCCCTCTCACTCGATCCGCTCGCACCGGGATTGCGGCACTCGCTGGTGGCGCTTGCGATCGGTGGACGGCGCTACGACGTGGCCCTCCGCGAGGTCCGGCCGCAGCTGGCAGGGGGCGCGGTCGATCCGGTG
>DATEJD010000386.1:0-3934 GCA_035278325.1 Gemmatimonadales bacterium
GCTACCCCAAGCCCGCGATCTGGCTCATCCGCCCCGACGGGACCGACGAGCGGCGGCTCACCAGCGAGCCCTACCTCCCATCCGGCAAGGGGCTCGACTGGTCGCCGGACGGCGCCTGGCTGGTGACGACCAGCCTGAGCACGATCGACCTCCTCGAAGTCGCCACCGGAAACGTGCTGCCGCTGGCCTGGGCGAACCAAGGCAGCGACTGGCCGAGCTGGAAGCCGTAGGGGCCGCTGCCGCGCGAAGCCGCCGCGCCTGGTCGCCCGGATCGGCTCGGGCGCGGAGCCTGCGCGGCAGGGAGAGCCTTCAGTATTGAGCCTGAGTTGCACCCCGGAGGCGCACTTACCAGCAAAAAAAGGGGCCGCGCTTGGCGGCCCCTCCAGGTCTTAAGTGTCGCCTGGGTCCTAGCTTGCAGATTCGACTACAGTCCGCAGGCGACCCTTGACTCTGTAGACAATGGATCACCTCCTCGGTAGCAGGTGGAACATGTAAAGCGTGACTGTAGTGTAAGGACGGGCCGGTATCGGGGGCAAGGGCCGTAAGGCGTCGAAGGGAGTAGAGTCACCCTGAGCGAAGCGAAGGGGGCATGCGTGGGCTCATGGCCCCTTCACTGCGTTCAGGGTGACTCGCGTTCAGGTAACCTCCTCCGACCACCAGACCACCAGACCACCAGACCACCCGACCACCCGACCGTCCGACCGTCCTTATATTTGCCCCATGCCCCCCACCTCGTGGAGCTACCGCGCGGCCGTTCGCCTCGGTGTCGCGCTCGCTCCGCTCATCGGTATCGCAGACCGCAAGGTGGCCGAGGGGCATCGCCGCCGACGCAGGGCGGCCGACCGGCTCGCCTGGTGGGCCGCGTCGAACCGGGATCACGCGCGGCCGCTGGTGTGGTTCCACGCCGCGTCGGTCGGCGAGGGTCGGCAGGCCGAGAGCGTGCTTGACGAGCTGCGCCGGTTGCTGCCGGCCTGCCAGATGGTCTACACTCACTTCAGCCCGTCCGCCGAGCCGCTGGCGCGTCGCCTGCACGTGGACGTCGCGGACTACCTTCCCTACGACACTCCCGCCGCGGCCCATCGCGTCCTCGAGGCACTGGCCCCCGACCTGCTGGTATTCGCGAAGCTCGACCTCTGGCCCGAGCTCGCGAGCGGCGCCGAGGGGCGCGGCACCGGGGTCGCTCTGGTCGCCGCAACCGTGAGTCCCGGGAGCGGGAGGCTTCGCTGGCCCGCGCGCGAGCTGCTGCGGCCGGGCTACGCCGCGGTCCGCGCCGCCGGCGCCATTTCGGAAGCCGACGCCGACCGGCTGGCCACGCTGGGGGTCGCTCCCACGCACATCAGAGTCACCGGCGATCCGCGGTTCGACAGCGTCGCCGCGCGAGTGGCCGCGGTGGAGCCCGGCGACCCGCTGCTCGCCTACGGCGCGAGCGGGCCGACGCTCGTCGCCGGCTCGACCTGGCCCGCAGACAACCAGGTCGTGCTGGGCGCCTTTGCCGGAATCCTCGAGCGGCACCCCGCGGCGCGGCTCATCGTCGTGCCGCACGAGCCCACCGCCGATCACCTGACGGCGCTCGAGCGCCGCGCCGCCGCGCTCCGCCTTCCCCCGCCGGTTCGTCTCAGCGCCGCTCAAGGCGCCGTGCCGCTGCTGCTGGTGGATCGGGTCGGCGCCTTGGCGACGCTGTACGGGGCGGGAACGATGGCCTACGTCGGTGGCGGGTTCGGTCGCGCGGGCCTGCACTCGGTGCTCGAGCCCGCGGCGTGGGGCGTGCCGGTCTGCTTCGGGCCCCGCTGGCAGGACAGTCGCGACGCCGCGCTCCTGCTCGAGGGAGGTGCCGCCTCCGCGATTCCCGCGGACGGCACCGGCGGGGTCACCGCGATGGTGGAGATCTGGGAGAAGTGGCTGACCGATGAAGCGTATCGCCGCACCCAGGGCGCGCGGGCGGCAACGATCGTGGCGGAAGGCCGCGGCGCGGCGCGGCGCTCGGCGGAGATGCTGGCCGAGCTTATTTCGTCACGACCCCCTCGAAGGTCACCGTCCGCGGCACCAGCAGCCCCGCCGTCAGCACGGTAAAGAGGATGTCGCTGAACCGGCTTCGGGTCCGGATCTTCACGTCCGCGACGCCGGTGCCCCCGCCGAGCTGGGCCGCGAGGGCCTTGCGGAGCGAGGGCTGCTTGAGCTTTGCGAGGCCCCAGAAGCCGAACACGGCCTTGCTGGAGACCTGGAACCGGTCCCCGGCCGGGGGACTGCCGGCGGGCGACGCGAGCGTGGCCGGCACGCCGAGCGTGGTGGCGTCGAACGTCTGCGCGCACCCGGTGAGGAGCGTGGCAAGCGCGAGCGCGAGGACGGCGCCTCGCGCCCTCACAGACCCGGCACCCGGAACGTGTAGTGGGCTCCGAGCCCGAACGTGCCGGGGTCGGCCACGTCCTTGGCGAAGACGCGGTCGTACGCCGCCTGAATGCCGAACCCGTTCAGCAGGTTGAACTCGAGTCCGCCGCTCAGGCCGAAGTTGGTATCGGTGTTGGACGCGCCGTTGGCGCTGGTGCGCACGATGTCCAGCCGTGGCGCGAGCCAGGGCTTGATGGCCAGCACCGGGTTGGGGATGACCAGTGCGAAGCCGATGCCGATGGGGAAGTGGTAGAGACTCTGCTCGAAGGCCCCTTCGCCCGGCTTCGAGTAGCTCGCACCCCCCTGCAGCGTGACCGACAGCGGCACCAGCGGCCCACCTAGCAGCCGGAAATTGAGCGTCCCCCCCACGGCAGCCTCGCTGCCCGCTGGCCCCTTGGGATTGTCAGCCGACACGGTGGCGGTGACACCGATGTCCCCGAACCCCGCGCGGACAGTGGCGCCGTACGCCGTACCCTTCCCCGCCGCCTCGTTGGGGAATCCGAGATCGCCGTAGAGCCCGATGCCACGGGGAACGCCCAGGTTGTAGACCGGAAGTCCCGGATTCTGCGCCGCGAGGGGCGCTCCCGCCCCCAATGTCAGGGCCAAAACGACCACGGTGCGCACGGCCTGCCTCATGCTTCCTCCGCTGGGGCGGAACGATCGGATCGGGGTGGCTGAAATCGGCGCCGCAAGCTACTCGGGCGCTTCGAAGGAAGTCAATCGCGACCGCCCCGTACGACAACGCCCGGCCGCGGACATCCGCGGCCGGGCGTCTCGCCGGGGAACGGCGCTCAGCGGATATAGGTCAGGCTGATGCCGACGCCGTCGATATCGCCGATGCCACCGCTGGCCCGCACCGCCCACTGCTGGCTGAAATTGATGTCCACGCCCAGCCCCAGGGCGAAATCCACGTCGCTCTTGCCGCCGCCAAACCTGGGGACGATGACCGGATGGGCGTAGGGCACGAAGGTAGTAGTGGAGCCCTCGAGCTCGAACCGCCGGCCGAGCGAGATGCCGACCGGGATGTAATAGGCGTCGGGCCCGCTGCCCACGTTGGCGCCGAGGCCCAGCGTGAGCGACCCGTCGAGCGGGAAGCTCTCGCTGTAGCTCAGGACCTGGGTGCGGAAGTCACCGCCCAGCAGCACCCGCGTGCCCCCCGAGTTATTGAGATCGGCGAAGCCGCCGCGCAGGCTGAAATCGTTGGCGTCCTTGCCGTAGCGATAGAATCCCTCGAGCGCGAAACTGATGCCCTCGCCGGGATCCGAAAGCGACACCCCCATCTCATGGGTGGTGAACGCCCGGTACGGCGCCTTGAAGATCGGCGTGCCGGTCTCCTGCGCCGACGAGGCGCGGGCGACACCGGCAAGCAACGCGAGCACCAGGATCCCCCCGCAGACGTTACGACGCATGCGACTCTCCTTGTACGTGTTCCGCGACAACGCGCACCCGATTGTCCACGACCTGGAGGAACCCACCACGAACTTCGAACCGGTTCACCGCGTCCGCGCGTCGCACGGTCAGCGTCCCCTCGCCCAGCAGCGTCATGAAC
>DATEJD010000387.1:0-2165 GCA_035278325.1 Gemmatimonadales bacterium
GCCAGCGTGTCCCCCACCGCCCCGGCGAGCCGGGCGTAGGCGCTGTCGCCCGGGACGTCTTTCATGAGCGTGTCCAGCGCCGCCACGCTGGCTCGCACATCCTGCCCGTGCTGCTCGAACCAGCGATCGAACAGATCCAATCGGGTCCGATAGATCCTCGCGCCGACCAGCCGCGCGTTGTTCACCGGCCGATCCGGCAGGCGGCCGATCGTGAAGGTCCGAAGCCGCGCGGCCACCGGCCCTTCCAGCTCCTCCCGGGCCCACGCGCCCGCGTCGGCGCGACCCTGCTCCAGCGCGGTCGAGTCCGGGTGCGCGGCATAGAGCTTCTGGAGCCGACTCACCAGCCGGGCGTAGAAGTCGCCCAGCACGATCTCGTCGTGCCAGCGATCGGCCGCGCGGCGGGCGAGGAGACTGTCGCCCTGGTCGCGGAAGAAGGCCTGGGCGGCATGGTACCCGACGAACTGGGCGTAGCTCTCGTTGAACGGTGTCGCGCTCTTCACGTACAGGGTATTGTGCGCGATCTCGTGGAACACCGTCGCCGCCAGCTCGACCGAATCGCCGGTGAGCGCGGTCGACAGCAGCGGATCGTTGAACCAGCCGAGCGTCGAGAAGGCCGACGAAGGCCGCAGGTAGATGTCGTACCCCGCCTTGGCCAGGCGGTCGGCCTCGCGCCGGGCCGCTGCGAGGTCGAAGAAGCCCTTGTACGGGATCCTTCCGACGATGGGATACTTCCAGGTGTGGGCGCAGATGCAGTCGCGCGGGGCGGCCTGCAGCACCAGGAGCAGGGTGTCCCGGCCCACGTCGGCGTAGGTGGTATAGGTCTGCTTGGCCTCGAGGCCGAGCCGGGCGGCGTAGTCGCGGCTCGCGAGCACGAGCTGCAGCTGATCCCGCAGGGCCGGCGCCGTGGCGGAATCGTTCACGAGCTCGGCGATCGGCTCGCGCGCCTGGAGGATCCGGGTCTCCTCGATGCCGGCCCGCGTGAGATACCGCACGTCATCACTCGCGAGATAGGCGGTGCCGTATCCCGCGAAGATGGCGGCGACCACCACGAGGAAGACCATCGGCTTCACCGAATCCGGACCACGCCGACGAACGGCGCGGACGAGGCGGGGAGCGTCGTGGTGCCGTCGGTGCCGGTCAGCTTGAGGCTCACCCCGGGCGCGTTGGCGTCCTGATTCACCAGCAGGTGGCGGCCGGAGCCGGCGAGCAGCGTGCCGGTCTCGTCGAACACGCCGTTCGGCGCCGTGGGCGGCACCAGCGGGAAGGCGCGCGGGAAGTCCGCCGGGTCCTGGGCGTTGAGCGACGCATACACCTGGCGGAAGTTCCAGGAGCTGTACTGGAGCAGCGGACTGGCCGGCGTGAAGCCGGAGAGATCGTCGAGATAGTTGGCGAGCTGCCAGTCGGTCACCAGCGTGCTGAAGGTCTCGCCGGTCGCAGTGGTCACGTTCGCCGCACCGATGCGGTTGGTCGCGAGCAGCCTCTGGGTGAGATCCGTGCCCAGCGTCGCCGTCGTCGCAAAGTGATCGGCGAGCCAGCGGACGAACAGCCAGCCGGCCCCGTATTCCTCCAGCGGCAGCGGAATCCGATCGGGGCCGACCAGATAGTTGGCCACCGGATCGGTGAGATAGCGCGACGCATTATCGAGGTTGATCAGGCTGAACTGCGTCAGGCAATCGGAGTTCAGGCACAGCGCGTCGGGCACCAGGCGGCCACCCAGCTCTTCCGCGAACGACGACAGTCCCTCGTTGAGCCACGTCTGCTCGGGGCTCCCGCCACGCGTCAGCACGTGCTGGTTGTAGCTGATCATGTGCTGGAACTCGTGGATCACGACCGGCGGGAGCGAGGCCTTGGCATCCTGGACGTCGAGGTTGCAGCTCGCGTCCGGCACCAGGCCGTAGAACACCTCGCCGGCGTTCGACCCCACGTGGGTGGGCGAGAGATCGAACGGCAGGAAGAAGCCGACCACCACCGAGCCGCCCGAGCAGGACACCAGCTTGGTGACGCGATCGGTGAGCAGGATGAGCACCAGCCCGTTGCCGTCGATGTCCGACTCGCGGCCGAACGCGGTGGTATCGATCGGATAGAGATGGTCATCGAACATCGAGCCGATCGCCTGCAGGTCGCCGGCCGAGTAGGTTGGCGCCGGCGCGGCGTCGTCCAGGTAG
>DATEJD010000388.1:0-12822 GCA_035278325.1 Gemmatimonadales bacterium
GAGGGGTTCTGGCTCGGGCGGCTGTGGGGCGACGACCGGCTCCGGCGCCGGGCCCTCCAGCTCGCGGGCGTGGCCGCGGCCGGCGTGGTCCTGGCCATCGCGCTGCCCAACCGGCTCAACTGGCGCTCCGACTCGCCCTACCTCGAATCGCTCGCCGGCGTCGCCAACTACAAGGAAGGGAGCGGCGCCGGCCGGATCATCCAGTACCGCAACACGCTCACCATGGCCGAGCGGCATCCCGTGCTCGGCGTGGGACCGGGGAACTGGCCCGTCTACTATCCGCTCTTCATGTCTCCAGGCGATCCGTCATTCGACGCCGATGACATCATCCCCACCAATCCCTGGCCCAGCAGCGACTGGATGGCGATGGCGTCCGAGCGCGGCTTCGTCGCGCTCGCGCTGCTGATGCTCACCGGGGCCACCATCGCGCTCGGCGCGTGGGCGCGGGTCCGGCGGGGTGAGCGTCACGTGCCCGCCGTCACCGACCTCGCCATCGTGGCGACCCTGCTCGCCATCGCCGTGGTGGGCGCGTTCGACGCGGTGCTGCTGCTGCCGGTGCCCACCCTGTTCGCGTGGACCATCGTCGGCGCGCTGGCGTCCTCGGCGCGCCCCATCCGCGAGATCCCGCTGACCTCGCGTTCCCGCCGCAACCTCATGATCGCGGTCGCGGTGGTAGGCGCGCTGTTCGTCGCGCGCGGAGCGGCCCAGACCATCGCCATGAGCGTGTTCGACGGCGGCGAGCGCAAGGCGATGGAGCGAGCGGCGACACTCGATCCCGGCAGCTATCGCATCCGCATGCTGCTGGGCCGCGCCTGGGCGCGCGCGGGCCGCTGCGACCGCGCCATTCCGCACGCCAAGGCGGCCCGCGACCAGTTCCCCCATCACCCCGCTCCGGTGCAGCTCCTTCGCGCGTGCGGAGTGCGCACGCGAGGGTGACGCGGGCGTGTGTCGCTCGTCACCGCAACCTGCCTTCCGCGGCCTCCATATAGGCGACGACAGCCGAATCGTCGTCTCATCGTGGAGGACCTCATGCGTTCCCTCGTTCCCGCTGGTCTGATCGTCGCCGCGACACTGGTCGGGTGCGGTGGTCACGCCGTCAAGATCAATCCCAACGCCGAGCCCGTGGCCGACCGCTGGAACGCCGTGCTCGCCACGCCCCCCGAGCTCCAGGGCGCGATGCAGGTGCACGGGACCGGCTGGATGGCACGCAATCCGAAGGATTCGACGCGCGCGAAGGCGCACGTCGAGATCACCAACGCCGCGCCGGGCGGCGTGCATCCGTGGCACGTGCACCGCGGTCAGTGCGGCAACGATATGGGGATCCTGGGTCCGGCGGACGCCTACCAGCCGCTCAAGGTCGGAAGCGATGGCACCGCGAAGAGTGATGCCGACCTGCCGCTGCCCATGCCGGCCGCGGGAGAGTACTTCGTCAACGTGCATGCCTCGGCGCAGAACATGAAGACGATCGTGGCCTGCGGAAACCTGGCGCCGCCAACCCGCTAGCCGCCCGGCTCAGCGTGGCGCGATCGCCTTGGCGATGGTCGCCGCCAGCCACTCGGCCTCATGCTTGTCCCGCACCGATCGGCCGGCAGCCACGCGCTCGCCGGCCGTCGTGTCGATGGTGATGTCGTAGAACGGCGTGGTGCCCTGCTGCGAGGCAATCCGCGTAGTTACACCTTTTATCTCTCCCGCCCGAAGCGTGCGCTCCCGACCCGGCACCAGCCATCCGTTCGCGATCGTCACCTGCCCGTCGCCCGCGGTCACCCGGGTCACGCCCAGCCACGCCTCGAGAAGGAAGTAGACCAGGAGCAGCGCGAAGAGGCCGAACACGATCGGGAACACGATCGGCGCGTGGAGCACGAGCATCAGCGCGATGGCGCCGAGCCAGATCGCGGCGAAGACCGTGATGCCGATCGCGAAGCCCGGATTGCGCGCCGGCGGGAAGTAGATCTCCGTGCCGCGCCGGGTGGTACTCACCTGGATACGTGAGCCGGCGGGTTGACGGTAATCAGCGGGAACCATCGCGAGCGCGGCTGCGGCGCGGTCGGCGTCCGTGAGCGGCGCGTCGCTCGCGGCCGTACGGAAGACCGGCACCTCGAACGCCGCGGCGTAGTCGATGCCCGGCACCTCAGCGGTCACCCGCAGCCGCCACAGCACGCGGTCCGTGGCCATTCCCGGGTCGCTCGGGCTGGCATCGGAGGGAATCGCGAAGGTCACCGGCAGACCGCCGGGGCCGCCCGTCGTGCGTCGCTGCTCCTGCCACAGCAGGTGCTCCGTCGTGGATCGATTCTTTCCGGAGCCCGTGGTCTCACGCCGAATGCAGCTCAGCACCACATCGAACCCCTCGGGCGGCCGGAGGTCGGACGGCGTGCGCACCGTTCCCGCCAGCGTGTGTCCGACGACGCCCGGATTCGCGGCCAGCGCGAAGCGTGACACGCCGTAGCGGCGATAGCGCAGCGTGGCCCGCGCCGCCCACACCAGGAGGCCCACGCCGATGGCGGGAAACAGCAGCGCGAGAAATGCCAGGCGGTTGCCCTGTCGGAGCCCCTCGCGCACCCCCAGCACTCCGCTGGGAACGCTGATCAGGTTCCAGAGCGCGGCGAAGACCCAGGCGGTCCACAGCTCCGCCTTGGACGAGTCGGTGACCACGCCCGATGCCCAGTCCGCCCGCCAGAGCCACGGCGCGTCGGGATTCCGCGCCTGCCGTGTGTCGGCGTCGGCCAGGCGGCGCCGGCCCGCCGCGAGCGCCGCCAGACCGCCGAAGCCCACCCCGCCGAAGGTCAGGGCAAAGATCGAGAAGAAACCGGCCTGCGCCCAGCTCGACGTGGCCGCCGCGCGGAGCGCCTGAACCGTGGCGAAGACGCCGAATCCGGCAAAGGGCAACAGGAACAGCACACCACATCCCAGCGCGAGCGCGGTGTTGCTGCTGCCGCGAGACGCGAGAGTCGGCGCCGTCATGCGGGCCCGGTCGAGACGGGAGTATCCTCCCGGCCTCCCCACTCGGCCCACGAGCCGTCGTACAGCGCCGCCTGCACGTGTCCCAGCAGGTGGAGTGCGTGAATGAGGGTGCAGGCGCTGGTTCCCGAGCCGCAGGTGGCCACCAGCGGGCGCGTCAGGTCCACGCCCGCGTCCTGAATGCGCCGTCGCAGCGCGTCGGGCGGGAGCAGGGTTCCGTCGGCGGCGACCAGATCGAGATAGGGCACGCTTCGGCTTCCCGGGATGTGGCCTCCCCGGAGTCCCGGGCGCGGCTCCGGGTCCGTGCCGCGGAACCGGCCGGCGGCGCGCATGTCCACCACCTGCTCGCGCTGGGTGCGGAGGTTATCGCGCAGGTCGTCGAGATCGCGTACCGCGCGGCGATCGAGCCTGGCAGTGAATCGGCCCGGCGGGAGCGACACGGTGCCCGTCTCGAGCGGCCGCCCCTCCCGGCGCCACTTGGCCAGGCCGCCATCGAGCACGGCGACCGCGGGGTGGCCGAACACCCGGAACATCCACCAGGCTCGCGCCGCGCTCATGTTGGCGCCGGTGCCGTCATAGACAACCAGCTCGTCGCGGTCGTTGAGACCGAGCGACGACATGGTGCCCGCGAACGCCTCGGACGACGGAAGCATGTGAGGAAGCGGCGTGTCCTTGTCGCTCACCTCATCGAGATCGAAGAACAGCGCGCCGGGAACGTGGCCCGCGAGGTACTCCGCGCGCGGGTCGCGGCCTGCGGTCGGCAGATACCACGACGCGTCGAGCACCCGGAGCCGGTCCCGGCCGAGCCGGTCCGCCAGCCACTCGGTCGAGACCAGGGCGGGCAGCGTCATGGAATGAGCAGCACCTTGCCCGTCGTCCGTCGACTCTCGAGGTCGCGCTGCGCATCGGCCGCGCGCGCGAGCGGGAATTCGTTGCCAATGCGCACCGTGAGCGACCCATCGGCCACCCACCCCAGCACATCGGCCGAGCGCTGGAGCAGCTCCTCGCGGCTGGCGGTGTAGTGCCCGAGACTGGGGCGGGTGAGATACAGGGAGCCCTTCTGGTTGAGGATCTGCGGATCGAACGGCTCGACCGGCCCGCTGCTCTGCCCCAGGAGCACCATCATGCCCCGCCGCGCCAGGCAGTTGAGTCCCTTGGCGAACGTCGTGCGGCCGACGGAGTCGTACACCACCTGCACCCCCGCGCCGCCCGTCAGACGCTTCACCTCGGCCTCGAAGTCGGTCTGGGTGTAGAGGATCACGTCGTCCGCGCCGGCCTCGCGTGCGAGCGCGGCCTTCTCCTCGGTCGATACTGTGCCGATGACGCGAGCGCCGATCCGCCGGGCCATCTGGCACAGCAGCAGGCCGACACCGCCGGCGGCCGCGTGCACCAGACAGGTCTGGCCCTGCTGGAGATGGAAAGTCGAGGTGACGAGGTACTGCGCGGTGATCCCCTGAAGCAGGACGGCGGCCGCTTGGCCGGTGCTCACGCGATCGGGTAGCGGGACGAGGCGGTCGGCCGGGGCGAGGGCGTACTGCGCGTACGACCCCAGCAGGTTGACCGAGCCCACCCGGTCACCCGGCCGGACGGTCGTCACGCCGGGGCCGATGGCTTCGACCGTCCCGGCGCCCTCGGTGCCCGGGGTGAACGGGGGCTGGACTTTGTAGAGTCCGGTCCGCTGGTAGATCTCGATGAAGTTGACGCCGATGGCTTCCACCCGGACCAGCGCCTGACCCGGGCCTGGCGTCGGGTCGTCGATGGTTTCCAGGCGGAGCACGCCGGCGTCGCCGGTCTGGTGGATGCGGATGGCGTTCATGGATTCCTCGTCGCGGAAATCTGGCAGGAAAGGTGTGGGGAGCGCTATCGCAGCTGCTCGCCCTCACCCGGCCCGAGGGGGCGGGAGCGAGGGCCGGGGGTAGGAGTCACCCTGGCGGTAGAGTCACCCTGAGCGAAGCGAAGGGGGCATGCGTTCGGGCATGCCCCCTTCGCTTCGCTCAGGGTGACTCCTATCGACTCCTACCGCCCTACCGCCTGACCGCCTGTCCGCCCACCGTCACCTCCCTGCCTCCACCCTCCGTTCCGGCCCACCATACGCCGGGTCCTGTCGCATGCGCCGCTCGCGCGCGGCCGGCCGCCGGGATTCGAATCCGCGGCTTCCCGTGCTCGAGCCCGACGCGACATCGCCCATCCCGATCCCCGTTGAGCCGATGTCGAGTCCCGCCATCGTGGGATCGCCGGCGGTGCCGGCGGCGTGATCGAACGCCGCGAACCGCTCGGTCCCCGACGGCCCGAAGTCCATCCCGTGGCGGTCGAGGATAACCAGCGCCTCGCTGGTGCGCGGGCCGGCGTCGACCGTGACCAGCGTGCTGCCCAGTCGGAGGCCCTGGTCGAAATGGCGCGCGTCGGTCTCGGGCACGCCGAGCCCCATGAGCGCGCCGATGATGCCGCCGGTGGCCGCGCCGATGCCGGCGCCGGTGAGCGTCGACGCCAGGACCCCGCCCACCACGATGGGCCCCACGCCAGGCACCAGCAGCGAGCCCAGGAGGCCGATCAGCCCGCCGACGAGCCCGCCGCTCACCGCGCCGGCGGCGGCGCCTTCGGCCTCTTTGGCCCGCGTGGGCTCGGGCTCCAGCAGATCGCCCTGCTCTTCCCTATTCTGCAGGGCCACCCCGACCTGATCGTCTCTGAAGCCCGCCGCCTTGAGATCGCGGATGGCCGCGTCCGCATCCTGCCGTCGGGCGAACAATCCCACGACGGTGCGGCCGGTCGTGTCCTGCGCCGCGGTCGCGTCGTGCCTCTGTTTCCTCGTCATAGCCTACCTCAGCGTGTCGCGTTAGAGCCGTCCAACCGGAACCGCGGGGCCAAGGTAGGGCCTGTCGGGCGGGGTAAGGGTGAGCCTCCTCACAGCCCGACCGGCCGCACTGCAATTGCTGGCAGGTACGGAGCTTGCCTTAACGAAATGTGACCGCCCGCGTCCATCCGCCGTCCACGACAGCCTGAGAGCAGGACCGGTTTCGTCACCCGATCTCGGAAGGAGCTTCGACCATGCGCCTTACCCTCTGGGCCGCGCTCGCGCTGGCCGTCTGCGCCTGCAGCGACTCGACCTCGTCGTCCGGCGGCAGCGTGTCCGCGGCGGACGCGGCCGACATCAGCGTCGCGGAGTCCGACGAGGTGGAGCAGGCCGTGAGCGCGCTGACCACCCCGGCAAGCGTCTCGGCCGAGTCGCCGACGGCGCCGGGCTGCGCCACCGTGGACAACGAGACCGATACGGATGGCGACTTCCAGCCCGACCACGCGACCTACACCTTCGCGCTGCCCGCGTGCCACTTCACCGGTTTCCGCGGCGGCTCGCTCGACGTCACCGGCACCATCACGCTGAGCGACCCGACCCCGTCGGCGCCGGACCTGGCCCTGGTCGCGACCCTCACCGACTTCACGTTCAGCTTCACCAGCCCGGACCAGGCCCGCACCTATTCCGCGGTGCGGAATGGCACCCGCACGCTCACCGGCAACGCCCAGAGCGCCTCGCTCAGCAACCAGGTGACCGTGGTGCGGAGCCGGCCCAATCGCGCCGACGCGACCGTGGTGCACAACCTGCTCCTGACCTTCACGCCAGCGCAGGGCCAATCGCTGGCGTTCGGCCAGCCGCTGCCCGACGGGACCTTCGAGCGGAGCGGCACGTTCACCTGGAGCCGGGGCGGGCGGAGTCTCGCCTTCACCGTAACCACGGTGGCGCCTATCGTGTGGGACGCGTCGTGCACCACCGATCGGAAGATCTCGTCGGGAGAGACGCACGCGACGCTGGAGGATGGGAGCTACGTCAAGACCGTGTGGACCGCGTGCGGCGTGGATCCGACGCGGACGTACGTGCCGGCGACGTAAGGCGACGGAAGGACGGAAAGACGGAAGGACGGAAGGACCAGCCGCCATCGAACCGGCTGGTCCTTCCGCCCTTCCGTCTTTCCGTCCTTCCGCCCCCTACTAGGCTGCTACTCCCGCGGCACACTCCTCGTCCCCCGGCGCGCGGCCGCGGCGGGTGTACTGGTCGAAGAATGTCCTCGCCTGCTCCAGGTCCGACGGGTTGAAGTACGCGGGGCCGAGCCCTTCGCAGCCTTCGATCGCAATCTCCGCCAGGTCGGCCGCGGTGCGGGCAATGGCCGGATCGCGGAGTCCCAGGCGGCCCGCGCACTCGAGGCGGCCCAGGTCCGGGGTGCCGAGGAGATCGGCGGCGGCACGGAGAGCATGCGAGTCGTAGGTCATGCCCACGGCGAGCGCGATCGGCGCCGCGTACCACTGGGGCGACACGGCGTCCGCTGAGCGGAGCTCGAGGTGGCCGCGGGGACGCACCTCGGGAAAGAGCGTCGTCAGATGATCGTGCCACTCATGCGTCGTGACGCGGGCGCGGTCCAGCCACTCCCCGAAGGGGAGATGCTCGCCCCGCACCGTGGGCAGCAGGATGGCGGGTGCGGCGAGCGCGAAATCGAGGTAGCGCTCGACCGGACGGCCGGCGCTCCAGGGCAGCCCGGTGCGCGCCGGATCGAGCGCGCGCCATACCGTGGCCCGCGCGCTGGCGTAGCCGGTCTCCTCGCCGGCGTACACCGGCGAGTTGGCGAAGATCGCCACCACGTACGGTGCCGCCGCGTTGAGCACCCGCCAGCGGAGCCACGGCTCGTCATCCAGATCCAGCGCCACCTGGAATGCCGCCGTCTGCCGCATCATTCGGGCGCCGGCGGGGCTCCGGCGTGCCAGGTAGTCGGCCATGCACTGGTAACGCCTGGTGCGGAGCAGGAGGGGCGCCCCCTCGATCGGATTGAGCGGATCGATGCCCACCGCGAGCAACGCGATCCCCTCCGCCGCCGCCGCGGCGCGGAGCGGCAGCACGACCGCGCGGAGCAGCGCGAGCAACGCGCTCGGGCTCCGGCACGGCGGCGTGCTGTACTCGAGCTGGCCGCCTGGCTCGAAGGTGAGCGTGCCGCCGGCCGGCAGCGTAAAGCACGGCGTGCCCTTGGGCGTGAGCGTCTCGCTCCAGCCCTGGCGCGCGCCGTAGCGCCGCAGGAACGGCAGCGTGGCCGTGGCGCCCTCGCCTTCGATGGGACAGCGGCGGCCGGTGGCGGTCTCCACCGGAATGAACTCGGTCTCGGCGCCCACCCGCCGGGGCGTGAGGGTCGCCTGGACCGGAGCGGCGAAGGCGTGCGCCTCGAGATCGGCCAGAAGCGCCGCCCGGCTGAGCGTGCTCATACCCGCGCCCCCAGCACCAGGCCGAACGGCGTCGCCGGGTCGCGCGGCCAGGCTTCGATCTCGAGCCCCGCCGCGGCGAACAGCGCGGCCACGCTCTCCCGGTCGTACTTGGTGCTGATCTCGGTGCGGATCGACTCGCCCGCGGCAAACGCGACCGGGTCGAGGCCCGGAACCGACACCACCTGATCGCGGCTCGATACGAGGTGCATCTCGATCCGATGCGCCACCGTGTCGTAAAAGGCGCGGTGCTCGAACGCGGCAGGGTCGAAGTCGGCGCCCAGCTCGTGGTTCAGCACCAGCAGCATGTTCCTGTTGAAGGCGGCGGTGACACCCCGGCTGTCGTTGTAGGCCGCCTCGACCCGCGCAATATCCTTCCGGAGATCGACGCCGAGCAGGAACCGGTCCCCTGGCTCCATGGCCGCGCGCACCCGACTCAGGAGCCGGATGGCTGCCGGCGGATAGAAATTGCCGATCGTGCTGCCGAGAAACGCGAACAGCGCGGGATGCGGAATCCGCCGCGGCAGGTTGAGCTCGACCGAGATATCGGCGACGGCCGGCTCGACTGTGAGCCCGGGATACTCGCGCCGGAGCGTCGCCGCGGTCTGGCTCAGGAACGTGGCGCTCACGTCGATCGGCACGTACAGCTCGGCGAAGCCGGTCGCGCGCATCGCGTCGAGGATGATACGGCTTTTCTCGGCGTTGCCGGCGCCCAGCTCGATCAGCGTGCGGGTGCCGAGCTGCGCCATGAGCTCCGGCATCCAGCCCTGCAGCAGCGCACGCTCGGTGCGGGTGGGGTAGTACTCGGGCAGGCGGGTGATCTCCTCGAACAGCTCGGACCCGCGCTGGTCGTAGAAGTACTTGGGCGACAGCTCCTTTTGCGGCGCCGACAGTCCGGCGGCCACCTCGGCGAGCATGCCGCGGTTCTGGACCCGCTCGGCGGGGCGGCTCGTGCGGGTACGGGCAAGATTAGGCATCGCGGGCGCACCTGAAGCCGCTGAAGATCTGGCGGCGAATGGGGTAATCCCAGTTGCGGAACGTGTTGCGGATCGCGCCTGGCCGCGTGGCCCACGAGCCTCCGCGCAGGACCTTGTAATCGGTGCCGAAGAAGACTTCCGAGTATTCCTTGTAAGGAAACGCCTCGAACCCGGGCCATGGCCCGAAGTCGCTCGAGGTCCACTCCCATACGTCGCCGATCATGCCGTGGCAGCCGATGGGCGACACGTTGCTCGGGTAGCTCCCGATCGGCGCGGTGCCGAACGCGAGCTGATCCACGTTGGCGAGCGTGCGATCGGCCGGCGCGTCGCCCCAGGGGAACGCGCGCTTGCGACCGGTGGCGGGATCCCACGAGGCCGCGGTCTCCCACTCGATCTCGGTGGGCAGACGCTTGCCCGCGAACCGCGCGTACGCCTCGGCCTCGTACCAGCACACGTGGCTCACCGGGTGCCACGGGTCCACCGCGCCGCGGCGATCCATGCTCCGCGTGGACCACGAGCCGCCGGCGTAGAGCCAGTACTTGGGGGCCTTCGCGTCGGTCTCCGTGCGCCAGCGCCACCCCGCCTCCGACCAGTACTCCGGCGTGTCGTAGCCCCCCGCGCCGATGAACACGAGATAGTCGGCATTGGTGACCGGATAAGCGTCGATCCAGAACGGCGCCACCTCGACGCCGTGCGCGGGCCGCTCGTTGTCGTACGCGGCCGAGCGGTCGTCGGTGCCGATCTCGACCCGCCCTCCCGGGAACCGCACCATCTCGCCAGGCGCCGCTGGCTGCCGGCCCGTGCCCGTCTTTGGCGCGACCCGCGTGAGCGGGCTGTAGGGCGCGCCACGCTTGAGCTGAAGCGTCTGGAGAATCGTCTCGTTGTGCTGGTATTCGTGCTGCAGGACCATCTGGTAGACGAAGCCATCGCGGAGCAGCGGGTTGGCGGCGTCGAAGTCGGCGGAGACCAGCCGCGCGAGCACGCGCCCGCGGATCTCATCCATGATGGCGCGACACTCCTCGAGCCCCGGGAGCGCCAGCGAGCCGCGGGTGCTGCGGGGATGCTCGAACGGATTGTACAGACCCGGCATCTCGACGAACTCGATCGGTCCCTCGAGGTTCCGGGTGAGCCACAGCTCCTCGAAATGCGCGATATGCCCCAGGTCCCAGAGGATCGGGCTCATGAGCGGATCGTGCTGCGCGTGCAGATCCTCGTCGCTCAGCGGCGCCACCAGGAGCAGCGTCCTCGCGCGGGCCTCGAGCAGTTGATCGGCGATCGTGTCCGGAGCGATCCGGCTCGGTGCCGCCACCGTCATGCGATCCTCCGAGGGGTCGGCGCCCTCAGGCGTCGAGTGTGTTGAAGAGATTGTTGAGCGATTCCGCCAGGGTCGGGTGGGCAAACACCGCGTCTCTGAGCCGCGTGTAGGACACCTGTCCCATCATGGCGAGCTGGATGGCCGCCATCAGCTCGCCGCCTTCGATCCCGAGAACCGCGGCCCCCAGGATCTGTCCCGAAGCCGGGTCCACCAGCGCCTTCATCAGTCCGCGCGACTCATCCAGCTCGAGCGCCCGGGCCACGTAGCTCATCGGCATCCGCGCCACCCGCACCGGCCTCCCCTGTCGCCTGGCGTCCCGCTCGGAGAGGCCGATCCGGCCGAGCTGGGGGTCGATGAATACGGTGTAAGGAACCAGGCGGTCTGTGACGCATGCACCCCCATCCTGTAACAGGTTGGTACGAATGACCCTGAAGTCATCGTACGAGATGTGCGTGAACTGAGGCCCGCCCTTGACGTCGCCCAGGGCGTAGACACCGGGGGCGGTGGTCTCCAGCCGCTCGTTGACCTTGATGAAGCCCTTGTCGTCGATCGCGATGCCCGCCGCGGCCGGGGCCAGACGGTCGGTGTTGGGCACCCGGCCCGCCGCGCGGAGTACATGTGACCCTACGAGATCGCGCTCGCCTTCGGACGTACGGACGGTGAGCCGCACGCCCGAGCCCGAGGTCGCCGCGCGGACGGCCTGGCTGTCGAGCAGGATCTCGATCCCGTCCTCCCGCAGGATGTCGCGCACCGCGCCGGCCACGTCCTCGTCTTCAAGCGGCAGGAGCTGGCGGCCCCGCTGGACGATGGTCACCCTGCTTCCGAACCGGCGGAACATCTGGCCGAACTCGAGCCCGATGTAGCCGCCGCCCAGCACCAGGAGGTGCTCGGGTACCTGGTCCAGCTCCATGATCGAGGTCGAATCGAGCGAGGGGATCTGGTCCAGGCCTTCGACGTCTGGCGCCGCGGGACGGCAGCCGGTGTTGATGAATACCAGATCGGCCTCGAGGCTCCGGCCATCCACCGCAATCCTCCGGGGGCCGGTGAATCGGGCCTCGGCGCAGATCAGCTCGACGCCCGGCGTGGCCTCGATCCGGCGCAGGCTGCCGGCGCGGAAGCTCTTCACGATGTTTCGCTTACGCTCGCGGACCCGGGTCAGATTCACCTGAATGGGTCCGGTCTCGACCCCATAATCGGCACCCCGGCGGGCCAAGTAGGCCACCCTGGCGCTCGCCACCATCGTCTTGGTGGGGGTGCA
Organism: Gemmatimonadales bacterium; assembly: GCA_035278325.1. GTDB lineage: Bacteria > Gemmatimonadota > Gemmatimonadetes > Gemmatimonadales > GWC2-71-9 > CAVVWJ01. Next base: position 11,741 of record DATEJD010000388.1, read on the forward strand.
CCCCTCGTTGATGCAGGTGCCGCCGACGTGCTCACGCTCGATCAGCGCGGTCCGCTTCCCACTTCGGGCCAGCGCGGTCGAGAGGGGCCCCCCTGCCTGACCTGCACCGATGACGATGGCATCGTACCGCTCGGAAGTGCTCATGGACCGGACATCTGGGGGTGAGGTGTTCCCGGGGACTGGGGGTGTAACGACCGTCGTGGGTAGGAAGGTTCCCCGTCCGGGAGCCGGGGCGTGGTCCACCCCCAATCTTCCGCTGAAATCGGAGGTCCGCTACCGGGGCTGGACGGCCAATATGGCGGGGAACGCTTCGGGAAGGCGGACGGTTTCCTCATCCCCACTTCAACCGCAAGATTCGAGTAGCCACACCCGGCCACAGGTGCTACCATCACTCCATGATCCACCAGTCCTCTGTCGCCGACGCCGATCGCTGGACCGCCGTGCTCGGCCGGGACGCCAGCGCCGACGGCCGTTTCGTCTACGCGGTGGCATCCACCCGTATCTACTGCCGGCCTTCCTGCCCGTCCCGGCGGCCCAACCGGCGGCAGGTGAGCTTCTTCCCGACTCCCGATGCCGCCGAGGCCAAGGGGTACCGGGCCTGCCGCCGCTGCCACCCGCGCGACATCGAGACTGACGCGGTCCGGCGGGTTCGTGAGGCGCAGCGCTACCTCGATCGCCACCTGGACGAGACGGTGACACTCGACCGGCTGGGGCGCGCGGTCGGGCTGAGCCCGTACCACCTGCAGCGGACCTTCAAAGCGCTCACGGGGATGTCGCCCAGGTCGTACGCGGGCGCGCGGCGGATGGAGCGGATGAAGCAGGGGCTCAGGAACGGCGACACGGTCTCTCGCGCCACCTACGACGCGGGCTACTCCTCGCCCAGCCGGGCCTACGATCACAGCAGCCGTCGCCTGGGCATGACGCCCGGCTCGTATCAGCGTGGCGGGCGCGGCGTGCGCGTCCGATTCACCACGGTGGACACCGCGCTCGGCACCGTGCTGGTCGCGGCCACCGACCGCGGCCTCTGCTCGGTCACCATCGGGACCAGCGCCGCCGCGCTCGAGGCCGGCCTCCGCCGCGAG
>DATEJD010000389.1:0-15434 GCA_035278325.1 Gemmatimonadales bacterium
CCCGCCAGTCCATCCCGACATCGAGCGGGATCGGCCCCGCCCCGCCGGCGGCCAGCCGGAGCAATGCCTGGCTGCCCCAGATGGCGAGCAGCAGGCCCGCGGCGCCGCCAAGGACGCCCAGGATGAGGCTCTCGGTGAGGAGCTGCCGCACCACTCGCACCCGGCCCGCGCCGAGCGCCATGCGCACGCTGAGCTCGCGCTCGCGCGCCGCCCCGCGGGCCAGCAGCAGGTTGGCGACGTTGGCGCAGACTACGAGCAGCACCAGGCCCACGGCCGCCATGAGCGTGGTGAGCGGCTCGGCGTACCGCGCCCGGAGAGGCGACAGGCCGCGAGCACCCGCGGCCACCGAGAGCTCCGCCTGAGCGAGGCCCGCCATCGCATCGGGAGACGGAGCCGATGCGGCGAGCGCGCGCCACACGATCGTCGGATACGCGGCCTGCACTTCCGCCAGCGTGACGCCGGCCGAACGGCGGCCGACCAGCAGCAGCCAGCACGTGTTGGGCTTGGTCAACCAGTCCTGCTTGGCGAGCGCGGGCTGCATGGTGAGCGGCATCCAGATATCGGTCATCCGCCCCACCACCTCGCCGTGGAAGCCCGGCGGCGTGACGCCGACGATGGTGAACGGAACTCGGTTGATCGTGATCGACCGTCCCAGGACACCTCGATCCCCCTCGAAACGGCGCTGCCAGTAGGCATAGCTGATGACGGCCACGGGCGAGCCGTTGGCGGCCCGATCGTCATCCACGGTGAGGGGCCGGCCGATCCAGGTTGGAACCCCGAGCACGGCGAAGTAGTTGCCGCTCACCATTCGACCGCGCGGATGCTCGGCCTCCGCGGCTTCCGAGGCGGTGCCTGCGGAGCCGGCCTTGCCTTCGTCGATCCTGACGTCCAGGCGGGCGGTCCGCCCGGTGGCGGCGAGTCCATCGAGGAGCTGGGGACGCCGGCTCAAGTCGACGTAGACCGGGTAGGAGAACAGATCGGTCCGGAGCGAGCCGTCGGAGGCGCTGTTGGTCCGGCGCGGATCGCCGATGACCACCAGCCGATCGGCGTTCGGCACCGGCAGCGGGCGGAGCAGCAGCGCGTCGATGAGGGTGAAGATCGCCGTGTTGGCGCCGATCCCGATGGCCAGCGAAAGCACCACCACCAGCGCGAATCCGAGATTGTGCCGCAGCGCGCGAACGGCGTAGAGCGTGTCCTGCCGCAGCTCGGCGAGATAGTTGGCACGCTTGACGGTCTTCGCCTGCTGCGTGTCGATCGCGAGCAGCTCGGAGCGGACCTGGTCCCAGTCGCCGAACTGGCGAAGCGCCTGCGCGCGAGCGGCGGCGGGGTCCAGGCCGCGCTCGACCAGGTGCCGGGTCCGCATGGCGATGTGAAAGTCCAGCTCCGCATCGACGTCCCGCTCGACGCGCTGGGGACCGTGCTGCAGACGGAACCAGGTCATGAGGTCGGCACCGGCGCGGTGGCCCGGAGCGCGCGTCCGGCCAGCTCGACGAAGCGATGCCATGACGAGCTGCCGGCCTGCAGGCGGGCTCGGCCGGCCTTGCCGAGGCTGTAATACTTGGCCTGCCGATTGTTGTCCGACACGCCCCACTCCGCCGCGATCCATCCGCGCCGCTCCAGCCGGTGGAGGGCCGGGTACAGGGTGCCCTCGCCGATCAGGAAGGCGTCGTCGGTCGCCTGCTGGATCCACTCGACGACGGCGTAGCCGTGCCGTGGCCCCCAGCTCAGGGCCTTCAGTATCAGGAGATCGAGGGTGCCGCGCATGAGGTTGACGTCGAGATCATCCATGGGTCGTTCCGACTCGAAGGGTTCCCGGAGTCTAGCACGCTCCCATCGCCACACAAGGGGAGGCCCGGCGGATGCCGCCCCTTCCCGGGGCCGCTAGCTTTCACGCGCATGACCATCCCCGCGATTCCCGGCTTCCGCCCCGTCCCCTTCACCGGCGTCATCTACGTCATGGCCGAGGCGGCACGGCGAGGCTTTCGCTACGGCCACCCCGACTGGTGCAACCTCGGCCAGGGCCAGCCCGAGACCGGCGTGCTGCCGGGGGCGCCCCCGCGCGTGCAGCAGGTCGAGATCGGCGTCAACGATCAGGAGTACGCGCCCGTCCCCGGCATCTGGGAGCTCCGGCGAGCCGTGGCGGAGCTCTATAACGGGCTGTATCGGCAGGGGAAGTGCTCGCAGTACACCGAGCGGAACGTGTGCATCTGCGGTGGCGGCCGAGCGTCGCTCACCCGCGCCGTGGCCGCGCTGGGCGAGGTGAATCTGGGGCACTTCCTGCCGGACTACACGGCCTACGAGGAGCTGCTCGACATCTTCAAGCTCTTCACTTCGATCCCGATCCTGCTCGATGGCGCGAAGGGCTATCACTTCGGCCTCGACGAGCTCGAGCGGGAGATTACCGGGCGCGGCCTCTCCGCCCTGCTGCTCTCGAACCCGTGCAACCCGACGGGCAAGGTGATCCAGGGCGAGGAGCTGGCCGGCTGGGTCGGGCTGGCGCGCGAGGTCGGCTGCTCGCTGCTGATCGACGAGTTCTACTCGCACTACATCTGGGCCGACACAGCCGACGGCTCTCAGATGGTTTCGGCGGCGCGGTACGTGGATGACGTCGACGCTGACCCGATCGTGCTGTTCGACGGCCTCACCAAGAACTGGCGCTATCCCGGATGGCGCACCACCTGGATCGTGGGGCCGCAGGCGGTCATCGAGGCCGTGTCGAGCAGCGGCTCGTTCCTCGACGGCGGCGGCAGCAAGCCGCTCCAGCGCTCCGCGGTGCCGCTGCTCGAGCCGGCGGTGGCCTGCGCCGAGGCGGCCGCGATCCGGCGGGCATTCCTCCGGAAGCGCGCCATCCTCGGCGAGGGCCTCCGCGCCGCCGGCGTTCGATTCGACGTGGATCCCGAAGGCACCTTCTACTGGTGGGGCGACGTCTCGGCGCTGCCGGCCCCCCTCAATACCGGCATGGGTTTCTTCCAGCATGCACTGGAGCACCAGGTGATCTGCGTCCCGGGCGAGTTCTTCGACGTGAACCCGGGCAAGCGCCGGAGCGGCCGCCCGTCGCGGTTCAGAAACTACGTGCGGTTCTCGTTCGGACCGGAGGAAGCGGCGGTGGTGGAGGGGGTGAAGCGGATCGGGGAAATGGTGACGCGAGGCGGCAAGGCGGACAGGCGGTAAGGCGGGCGGGCGGACGGCCGGAGTACCGGCCCCCGCCGGAGCCGTGGACCCCGATTAATGCGCGCGCGCCTTCCGCACCTCTTCCGTCAGCCGCGGCACCACCTCGAACAGATCCCCGACGATCCCGTAATCGGCCACCTTGAAGATCGGCGCGTCCTTGTCCTTGTTGATCGCGACGATGGTCTTGGCGGTCCGCATCCCCGCGAGGTGTTGAATCGCACCGGAGATCCCCACGGCCACATAGAGATCGGGGCTCACTACCCGCCCCGTCTGGCCGATCTGGTCGGTCGCCGGGCGCCAGCCGTCATCGGTGACGGCCCGGGTCGCGCCCACCGCTTACGATGACCGGTGCCTCACCCAGGTCGAGCGCCGTGCTGGCCTGCTGCGAGAGCTCGGTGACCACCACCCGTGCCGACCCGGGATCGACCGCGGGCGCCGCGGACTCGACGCGGGCCTGGCGCGGCTGCTCAGTGGCCGGCAGCGCGCCGGGTCGCAGCGAGACCAGGGCCGGCGTGCCGGTGAGCCGAAGCGTCACGTTCACCTTGCCGGTGTACGCCGGATGCTCGACCAGCACCGCGTCGCCTCGAACCTCGAACCCGGTGACGTCCGATGCGAGCCCGACCCCGAGCCTGGCGGCCACCCGCGGGGCGAGATCCCGCCCTTCCGCCGACGCCGAGAAGAACGCCGCCCGATAGGAGCCGGCCTTGATCCGCTCCGCCGCCGTCGCGGCGAACGCCTCGGGACTGTACCGCTCGAGGCCGGCGTGCTCCACCACCGTCACCGCGTCCGCACCGTACCGACCGAGCGCCTCGGCGCGCGAGGAAAGGCCGGGTGCGCCCATCACGAGCGCGTGGACCTGTCCACCACCCGTCGCATCCGCCGCCCGGCGCGCCGCCGCGACGGCCTCGAACGCCACCTTGCGAAGCTCGCCGCCGCGCGCTTCCGCGAACGCGAACATGTCGGCCATCACAGCACCTTCGCTTCCGTGCGGAGCCGCTGCACCAGCTCGGGCACCGCGTCGGCGCCCTCACCCATGAACTTGGGACCACTCCGCTCCGGCGGCAGCGCCATGGCCTCGACCGTGAGGCGAACCTCGCCAAGCGCGGCCGGCTTCACTTCGAGTGGCTTCTTCTTCGCGGCCATGATGCCTTTGAGGGTGGCGAGCCGGGGTCGCGCGATGCCTTCGTCGATCGTGAGCACGGCGGGAATGGGAAACTGCACGGTCTCCGCGGCGCCCTCGAGGTCGCGCCGGGCCGTACCGCGCTGGTCAGCGACCTCGAGATGGGAGATGGAAGTGACGCAGGGAAGGCCGAGCAGCTCCGCCACCATGGGGCCGACAGTGCCGCTGGCGGTATCGGTGGCCATACGCCCGAACAGGATGAGATCGTAACCACCACCGCCAAGCTCGGCGGCCAGCGCATGGGCGATCGCCAGGCCATCGACCGGCACGTGATCGGCCTTGAGCTGGATCGCGCGCGTGGCACCCATGGCGAGACCCTTGCGGAGCGTCTCCAGCACGCCGTCCGGGCCGACGGTGACGAGCACGACTTCGCCCGTGCCCTGCTTTTCGACGAGCTGCAGCGCGACCTCCAGCGCGTAGCCATCGAAATCGCTCATGTCGTACTTGAGCCCACTCTGCTCCAACGACTTGCGATCCCCCGCGATCGCGAACCGCAGCTCCATGTCGGGCACCCGCTTGATGCACACTGCGATCTTCAAGACCCACGCTCCCCGATGGAAGTCCCGTTCCGGCGGAAACTGGCGGCAAACCTAGTCGCAGCCGGGATGGGATGCCAGCCGGGGTGGAATGGCGCGAACGCGAGCCCGCTCTGACTGCGCGCGGGCGCGCCGAGCAGCGGGCGCGCCGAGCAGCGGGCGCGATGGACTCAGGTGATCGCCACGCGCCGATCGGGCCCGGGCCGCACGATGCGCCGGCGGTCGATACCGGATCTCGGCGTCCAACCCTCCTCGAACGCGACCGCGCGCGGCGCTCCGCTCACGCGCATGGATGCTGGCGGCACGGCAACCGGTTCACGCCCTGCCTCCGGCTGCCGGTCCCCTGGGCGGTCGAGCCGCGCGAGGAGCTGCGCCGCGCGGTCGCGCCCGCCCAGTCCGAATGCCAGTCCGGTCGCCAGCGCCACCGCGCCGACCAGACCCACCAGGAGCGTGTTGATCAGGCTGGTCGCGACGCCGAGCTGGCTCAACGCGACGACCACGGCGAACGCCCACACCGCGATCCTGGTAGCCGCGGCGAGCACGTCGGGGTTCGAGAATCCGGCTCCCGCCGCCGAGCCACGCACCAGCCGCGAGAGCGCGTTGGCCGCGAGGCCGCCGATCACGAGCGCCACCAGGGCCACGACGAGGTTCGGGAGCCAGAGCACGAGCTGCTGCAGCACACCCGATACCGCCGGCAGCCCCAGCGTATCGAACGCTACGACCAGCGTCACCAGGCGCACGAACCACTTGACCACTTCGGCGATGACGCCGGAAGCGTCCTGCCGCACGCCCATATTCTGGACGAAGCCGGCCAGGCCCGACCGGCGAGCGAGATCGTTGAACCGCACGGCCCGGAGCAGCGCGAGCGTCCCGCGCGCGATCAGTGACGCGAGCACCCAACCCACGACCAGGACGATGGCCGACGCGATGATCCGGGGGAGAGCCGAGAGGAAGGTGCCGAGTGCGCCGGCCAGGGAGGCCCGCAGCGCCTCCCGCATGGTCGTGGCCTGCATGGTTGCCTCCAGCAGCGCCGATGGTTGGCTCAATCGGCGGTCCGCGCAAGGGTGGGCGGCGTACCGGGGAGTACCGGCGGATCATCGAACTTAACCTGGCAGTTGTAGAGCCGGAGGATCCGTACGCTCGGGTGGCTTATCCCTCGCTTCCCGTACTGCCGTCAGTCGGTGTCGCCACCGCCCTCACGAGGTGTGCTGGCGCCGCCGACGGTGGTGCGGACCACGAGCCGGAACGCCCGCCGAGCATTGGGCGTGAGGAACCGCTCGACCGTGAGCCCGTCGGGATTGCCCTGATTGATGTTGAAGGTGCCGAAGATGGCGTTCTGGTTCTGGAACAGGTTGGTGACGATGCCGTTGATCTCCCAACGCCCGAATTCGACTGCCACCCGCGCGTCGGCCACGAAGTAGCCGCCGAGCGGATCGGTGACGTTCGCCTCGTCGCCCCGGAGAAACTGCTTCCCGATGTAGCGGCCGTCGGCCCCAACGGAAACGTAGCGCCCCACCCGCGCCAGCCCGCCGAACTTGAGTTGGTGGTCGGGCACCAGCGGGAATCGGTCGCCCGGCGTGACCGCGTTCTCCGTAGGGAACGGGTTGATCACCGGCTCGCCGCCCACGTCCACGGTCGATCGGGCGGTGAAGATATCGGCATCGCTCTGGAACGTCGCGTGGGTATAGGCGTAGTTGGCGTACACCGAGTGACCGGCCGGCAGGGTGTAGGCGGCGCCGGCCTCGAATCCGGCGCGCCTGGTCTTGCCGAGGTTGACGAAGAAACCGTCGATCGTGCTGCCCTGGGGCTCGTTCTCGCTGCCGAACGGGGTCAGGAAGATGTCGTTCTTGACGCTCGTGTAGTACGCGGACCCGCTCACCGACACGCGGTCCCGGGTATAGCGGAAGCCCGCCTCGACCGTGCTCGCCTTGACCGGCTCGAGCGGGGGATCATCACCCAGCGCGAACGGGAGCGGGCAGGGTGCCTCGGGGTCGGCGCAGGCGTTCTCGATGACGGCCGGGGCTCGGAATGCCTGCCCCCACGAGGCGAACAGCGAGCCGCCCGGCGTCACCTCGACGCTCGCCCCGAGCCTCGGGTTGAACCGCTTGTAGGTCGCCGTGGTATCGCTGGCGGGGTTGAGCAGGTTCTCGAACGGGATGCGGACGTAGTCGTAGCGCGCCCCCGCCGACAGCGTGACCTTGCCGAGCGTCAGGTCGGCCGCGGCGAACGGCGCCAGGTCCCACAGCGGGCTCCGCGCCTGGGTGGTGAGATTCCGCGTGCCGCCGAACTTGGTCGAGTCCGCGAAGATGTCGATCTTGACCCGGGTCACCTCGCCGTCCAGACCGCCGCGCAGGCTCAAGGCGGTCCGCTCATTGATCACGGTCGTCCACCGATAGTCGGCGGTGTAGCCGAAGCTGGTGTTGTAGCTCACGCCGAAGGCGTCGGGGTCGTCTGCCTGATTGACGTTGAACCGCTCGGCGCGGTGGCGGCGGAAATAGATCGTTCCGGACGCGCGGCCCAGGCCGAACTGCTTGTAGGCCTGCACCGATCCTTGAAAGGCCCACAGGTTCTCGAAGTCGCCCGTGGTCAGGTTCGAGTCGGCGTGATCGGCGAAGATGGATTCCGGCAGGGACCCGGCGGGCTCCGCCCGGTCGCGCGAGTAGAAGCCTTGGAGCCGGATGCCGCTGGTCTCCCCGAGCTTGCCGAGATTGACGAAGCCCTGGTATCCCTCCTCGCCGGTGTCCTGCCGCCAGCCGTCTTCGCGGTTGTAGTTGCCGCCGACGTACCAGTCGACGCCATTCCGCCCGCGACCGGATACGTGCGCCTCACCCCGCGCCGCCCCGAAGCTGCCGCCGGAGAGCTCGACCACGCCCGACGTCGGTCCGGTCCCGCGGGCCGTGACCAGATTGATCGCGCCGCCTAGGGCGTTCCGGCCCAGCAGCGATCCGTTGCCGGACAGGATCTCGATGCGCTGGATGTGATCCATCGGCAGGAGGTCGAAATTGACCTGCGACGCCTCGGGCTCGTTCATGCGCACGCCATCGAGAAACACCGCCAGACCCTGCGGCAGGCCGACCACCGGGGACGAATAGAAGCCGCGACTCGACAGGTTGAGCTTGTATGGGCTCCCGAGGTCGTCGTAGGTCGAGAAACCGGCGACGCTCTTGAGCGCATCCGAGAGGATCCTCGGCTCGTACGCGTCCACCTGGGCCTCGTTCAGCGTGGTCACCCGCGCCGGCACCCCCGAGCCGATCGTGGGGCCCGCGGCGGGTGCGATGCTGCCTACGACCTCGATGGGCGGCAGCTCGCGCGCCGTCGTGTCCACCCTGGTCGTATCGCGCCGGGTCGTATCCACCTGGGCGGCCAGCGTGGAGGAGGCCAGGGACAGCAGCGCAGCCACGAGCAGGCTCGTTGGTCTCATCAACCGCTTTCCTCGAGAGTGAGCGGGCTTCAGCGCAGTGGGAAGGCGTCGGCCGCGCGGCGCCCATGGCGATCGGGCCGGCGCTCGTAGATGGCGGCCATCACCACCCGATCGGGCGGCACGCCCACCACCAGCAGGACATCGTCACGGTGGCCGCCGCCATCGAAGTCGAGGCAGCAATGCTCGGTGGTGACCAGGCCCGAGCTCGAATTCGCGCGAATGGACGGCTGGTCACCGCGCTCGAGCCGGACCAGGTCACCGGGAGAGAACGTGCCGGAGTGGTCGTGATCCTCGTACAGCCGCAGGTGATGGACCTTGGCGTCGCGCTCGGCCAGCAGGGTGACCCCGTCGTCGGCCGCGCCGCCGCCGTCCAGATCGAAGCAGCAGCGATCGATCTCGACCGGCCGGTGCGAGAGCCACGCCGACCCGGCGAGCACCGCGATAACGGCCGAGGCCGTCAGTCCCCAGACGGCGCGCAGGAACCGCTGGTGTCGCGCACGGTCGTCGTCGCCTCCCTCACCCCGGCGGACGCGACCCTCGATCTCCGGGCCGAGGGATGGGCGAGGCTCGAACCGCACCCCGCGAAGGGCGCGATCGAGGTCCTGCAGCTCGGGCGGCAACTCGCCCCGCTCGCTCATCGGGCCAGCACTTTCCGCAGGCGTCCCAGCACTCGCCACAGGCGGGTCCGCACGCTGCCTTCGCTGATGCCGAGGATCTGGGCCATCTCGGCGGTATCGAGCCCGCTGCCATACCGAAGTCCCACCATCTCCCGGTCGGCCGGCTCGAGGGTCGCGACCGCATCCAGCAGCCGACCGACCTCTTCCTCGCGGAGCAGCCGCTCCTCCGGCGACGGGGCGTCATGGACCAAGTCGTGCATCGTGCCGATCGACACGTACTGGCGTAGGCGGGCCCGCCGGCGCCAGTCGGTCAGGACGTTGCGCGCCGTGGTGAAGATCCACGCGCTGGCCGAGCCGCGCTCCGGATCGAAGCGCTCGGCGGCACGGACCAGCTTGAGAAAGGTCTCGGCGGTGAGGTCCTCGGCGACGTCGGGCAGCGGGACGTGGAAGCGGAAGTAGTTGTAGACGGCGGAGCCGTAGGCCTCGAACCATTGGCGACAGAGGCGCTGCGCCTCGTCAACCGGAGCGGCGGACGGTCGTGTGTCGGGCTGGGGAGGCCTGGAAGTAGAGCTCACGTCAGATAGATACGCGGCAGGTCGGGATTCGTCACGGGCGGCCGCCGCATCCGGCTAAGAGTGCGCGGCAATGCCCCCTTGCAAGTCACCCTGAGCGCAGCGAAGGGGCCATGCGTCAGGGTATGGCTCCTTCGCTGCGCTCAGGATGACTCGTGCAGGATCGCTATTGAAACGCGCTCTAAGGCGCGGCGGGGAGCTAGAAGGCGGGAAGCCCGGTAATGGCCTGGCCCACGATGAGCGAGTGCATGTCGTGGGTACCCTCGTAGGTGTACACCGACTCGAGGTTGGCCATGTGCCGCATCGAGTGGTACTCCGCCAGGATGCCATTGGCGCCGAGCAGCCGGCGCGCCTCCCGGGCGATGTCGCAGGCCATGTTCACGTTGTTGCGCTTGCAGAGCGACACCTGGTCCGGCGTCATGGTACCCGCATCCTTGAGCCGGCCGAGCTGCAGGGTCATGAACTGGGCCTTGGTGATCTCGGTGAGCATGTCCACCAGCCGCACCTGCTGGATCTGGGTTCCCGCGATCGGCTTGGTGAACATGACCCGCTGCCCCGCGTACCGGAGCGCCTCGTCGTAACAGGCCATGGCCGCGCCGATGGCGCCCCACGCGATGCCGTAGCGCGCCTGGGTCAGGCACATGAGCGGACTCTTGAGGCCGCCCGACTGGGGAAGGATCGCGCCTTTCGGCAGGTGGACGTCCTGCAGGTGGATCTCGCTCGTGTCGCTCGCGCGGAGCGAGAGCTTCCCCTTCTGGTCCTTGGCCGCGTAGCCCTTGGTATCGGTGGGCACGATGAAGCCGCGGATGGATTTCGGGTCATCGATGGCGCCGGTCTTGGCCCAGATGATCGACACCGTGGCTTGCGAGCCGTTGGTGATCCACATCTTGGTCCCGTTCAGGACCCAGCCGTCCTTCGTCTCGCGCGCGGTGGTGATCATGCCGCCGGGGTTGGAGCCGAAGTCGGGCTCGGTCAATCCGAAGCAGCCGATCTCCTGACCCGACGCCAGGAGCGGCAGCCAGTGCCGCTTCTGTTCGTCCGAGCCGAAGGCGTAGATCGGATACATCACCAGCCCGCCCTGCACCGAGGCAAACGAGCGGATGCCCGAGTCGCCCCGTTCCAGCTCCTGCATGATGAGGCCGTACGCCACGTTGTTGAGCCCCGCGCAGCCGAACTCCTCGGGGAGGTTGGCGCCGAACAGACCCAGCTCGGCCATCCCGGGAATCAACTGCTTGGGGAACCGGCCTTGGATGTAGGCCTCCCCGATCACGGGAATCAGGTTCTCGTCCACCCAGGTCCGGACAGTGTCGCGGACGGCGCGCTCCTCCTCCGACAGCAGGCTGTCGAATTGGAGGAAGTCAACGCCGGTGAACTGGGATGCGGCGGCTGCCGTGGCCATGGGATCGCCTCATGCGGGTGTCTTGGAATCGCCGGTAAGATAGCCGGGGCGTAGCCCCGGCGCAGGCTCACGCCAACGCGGTCTCGCGGCCCTCGGCGGCGAGCGAGCGTTGGATGACGGCGAGGTAGGAGGCGGCGATACGGTCGGCCTGCTCGATGGGCGCGCTGCTCGCTGCCAACCCCATCATGCGCAAGGTGTTACGGGATGGGCAGTCGCGCTGGAGGAAGCGGATCCAGGACAGGATATCGTGCTCGACCGCGAAGCCCGAGACCAGCTGCGGCGACGGCCGAACTCTGCGCCCAGGAGTCACCCCGACAGCCACCGGACGCGCCGAGCTGAAGCACTCGAGAAGCGTGAAGCAGGGATCGGCCGGCTGGTCGAGCTGCACACACAGGTCGGCAGCGGCAATGTACTGGGCCAGGAGCTCGTCGGAGACGGCGCCGTGGAACCGGACCGCGGGGCCCGGGCCGGCCAGCTGCCTGAGCGCCCGGAGCCGCTCGCCCTGACCCAGCACGTGGAGTCGAAGGGTCGGATCGCCGGTGCGAGCGACCGCATCGAGGAGCGGAGTGAGGTCCGATCCGCGACTGAGGCCGTCACCCGCGACAATTACCCGATGGTTGGGGTCGATGCCCAGGCGGCGCCGCGCTTCGACCTGATTTCGGGGCGAAAACAGTGCGCGGTCGATCGCCGGCCCGATGACGACGATGCGCGCCGGATCGACCCGCCATCGCCGAGTCACCGCCTCTCGGAGGGCCGGACTGCTTGTGATGGCCACCGGCGCTTGGCGCAGGTAGCGACCCGAGGAGACGAAGCCAAGCCAGGGCATCCCGGACTCCAGGTAGCCCAGCCAGGACGTGTCAGGGAGACCATCCAGCAGGGGGATGGCAGGTATACCGCGCTGCGTGCACCACGCCGTGAGCTTCCCCGGCATGGGCCAGCCGGCGTCGAGGACGATGTCGAAGTCGGCGGCGCGGCGCTCGAGGAATCGCCCGAGGGAGCGCCGGGGTATCGCCACGCGGTCGGAGGCGCCGAGCCCCGGCTCCAGTGCCGATACCGAGCACCCGCTGTCCTTGGGATCGGCACCCAGCCGGCGGAAAACCACGGAGACATCGACGTCGCGCGCGAGGGCCCGCGCCAGGGTGAGCGCCTGGCGCGTGCGGCTCGACCCGGGGCAGAAGTCTCGCCCGGGGTCGACGTAGCAGACCGAGAGCCGCCCGAAGCGGGTCATTGGCGGGTTGCAGTTTGGACTGGAATGGTTGAGGGGGCTGCAAGTCCGGTACCGTGGCCGCCCCTTACCGGCGGTGGCCAAGCCGGCCCGAAGGCCGTAGCCATCCACCCCAGTTGCGCAAAGCGGTTCGTCGCCTGCAGGTTTATACCGCTCCGACTACAGCATCTTTTTGCAGCGGCGGCGCCGGTCATGTCCAGGCGGGAACGCGTTTTCGCGCTCGCAGGGCACGCCCCGTGCATCGGGTGGCGGCGGACGGCTACCTCCGGGTCCCAGGACCCGTTGGCTTGGCTGTCGTTTCTCGTTTCCCGGTAGACAGATGGACTGGGTCAGGACCGCGCTGCGGCGGTCTGAGCGGTCGCTCTGTGCGCGGCTTGAGCGCGTCAGAACGACCACACGCTGTATCGCTTGCGCAACAGATTCTCGTTGGCTCCCAGGCACCGGCTGGTTGGAGACGCTCGGATGCGGATTCTGATGACCTCCTACGAATTCCCGCCCATTGGCGGTGGCGGAGCGGCGGTGGTCGCCGGAATGTCGCGCGAGCTCGCCGCGAGTGGGCATGAGGTCGACCTGGTGACCATGAGCTTTCAGGACCAGCCTCGCGAAGAGGTGGTGGACGGTGTGCGACTCTATCGGGTCCCCTGTCTGCGCAAGGCCAAGCACAGCTGTAGCACGCCCGAGGCCTTTACCTACCTGGCCGGGGCCATGCCGACGATCCATCGCCTCCTCGCTCGGCACCGTTACGACGTCGCCCACGCGCACTTCATTCTCCCGGACGGGTTGCTGGCATGGCAGGCCAAGCGGTACTCGGGCCTGCCGTACGTGATCACCGCTCACGGGAGCGATGTCCCCGGCTACAATCCGCATCGCCTGCGGGCCGCCCACCACATGGTGCGGCCCGTCTGGAAGGCAATCGTCCAGGGCGCCAGCCGGGTGATCTGCCCGAGCGAGATTCTCGAGCAGCTGGTGCAGGCGCAGCGGCCCGGCCCGAATAAGACCGTGGTCATCCCGAACGGCTTGCAGATCGGCCCCTACACCCCTCGCCCGCTCAGCCCGCGCGTCCTGATGGTGACCCGCATGCTCGAGCGAAAGGGCGTGCAGTACGTGCTCAATGCGCTGGCGGAGACGCCCATCGACGCCGAAGTGAACATCGTGGGCGACGGGCCCTATCTCCCGGAGCTCCGCCGCCGGGCCGACGTCCTGCGATCACCGGCCAGGTTCTGGGGGTGGCTGGACAACCGCTCACCGGAGCTGCGCGACATCTACCAATCCTCGGGGATCTTCGTGCTGCCGTCGGAGGCCGAGAACTTCCCGATCGTGCTGCTCGAGGCCATGGCCGCGGGTCTCGCCATCGTGACCACCGCGGGCACCGGCTGCGCCGAGGTGGTGGGCGACGCGGGTCTGCTGGTTCCGGTGCGGGACTCGCGCGCCATCGGTCGCGCGCTCAGGCAGCTGGTCGAAGACGTCGATCTCCGCCAGCGTCTTGGCGCCGCCGCGCGCAAGCGGATCGAAGACAACTTCACCTGGCGGGCGGTGGCGCGCCGCTACGTCGAGGAGTACCAGCGACACACGGCGCCCGGACCCCGGGCGGATCACCGTCGCACGCTGGTCCCCAGCGGCAACGGGGCACGGCCATCGCTCGATGGCGAGCTGGCCGCGGTCTCGGACGAGCCACGCCTTTCGGTGACGCCGGCCGCCCGGGTGCAGCCGCCGGTACGGGCATCCTAGCGGGCGAGGGACGCCGGCGCCCTGGACCGCCAGGGCACGTGAAAACCAAGAGGGGGCATGCGCGTGCGGCGCATGCCCCCTTTGTCTGTTCCGCCGCCCGGTGGCGGAGCGGCCGCGTCAGGGAGCGGAATCGAGAAAGCGGCCCCGCTCTTCCGGGGCCGGAACCAAGCAGCTTGGCCCGTCACCCGAGAGCTGATGCCGGTGGCGCGCGACGAGATCGTAGGCGGCGTCGCGAAGCCGCCGCGGCAAGACGGCGGCCACTCGGGTCAGGTGAAACCATCCTCCCAGGTAGCCGGCGACCCGGAGCGCGGCGTCCGAGCGCAGCAGGAGCCGCTCGGGGTGCCCCGACGCGGCCGGCTCCAGCCATGCGACGGTGTCGGCCCGCGACAGCTCGGGATGCCGCGCTCGTACGTCGCGGCCGAACGCGCCTTGCAGCGAGGCGAACCGCAGAGTCTGCCGGCGGTCGTGCCGCAACACCAGCTGCACGCTGTCGGCGCAGAACCCGCAGGTGCCGTCGTAGAGCAGCACCGGGCCCACGTCAGCTCTTGAAGGTATCGCAGTCCTCCGGCCGACCCGATTCGAACCCTCGGCGGAACCAGCTCGCGCGCTGCTCCGACGAGCCGTGCGTGAACGCCTCGGGCGTGATCGCCTGGCCGGACATCTTCTGAATCCGATCGTCGCCGACCGCGGCGGCGGCCTGGAGCCCTTCGTCCACATCGCCCGGGTCGAGGATGTCGCGCTGCTGGGTCTCGTGCCCCCAGACACCGGCATAGCAGTCGGCCTGGAGCTCGAGCCGGACGGAGAGCTGATTCTCCGCGCCCGGATTCCGCTGCTGGGCCGCGCGAACCTGGGCCTCGGTGCCGAGCAGCCGCTGCACATGGTGGCCGAGCTCGTGAGCCAGGACGTAGGCCTGCGCGAAGTCGCCCGGGGCGCCGAAGCGCTGCTTGAGCTCGTCGTAGAAGCCCAGATCGATGTAGATCTTCTCGTCACCGGGGCAGTAGAACGGCCCGCTCGCGGTCTGGGCAAAGCCACAGGCCGACTGGATCGCATCGCGGAACAGCACCAGCTTGGCGTGCTCGTACGGCTTTCCCCGCGCCTGGAGCAGCCGCTCCCAGCTGGCCTGCGCATCGTCGAGCACGAACGACACGAACTGGACTTCCTTGTCCTCTTCGGGCGTGCTCGCCACCGGACCGGCCGCGCTGGGGGTGCCCGCGTCGGCCCCGCCGCTCAGCAGCGCGAAGAAGTTCTGCTTGAAGATCAGGCTGAGCACGAGCAGGACGACCGCGCCGCCCAACCCGATGCGCATGCCTCCCCCACCAAACCCGCCGGATCCGCCGCTGCTTCCGCGGCGATCCTCGATATCGCTGCTGGTCCCACCCGGAGTCCACCGCATGACGCCTCCTCGTGTGATGCTGGAAGATATCGCGGAGACGGGCGGAGGGGCGGGCGATAGGGCGATAGGGCGATAGGGCGATAGGGCGATAGGGCGATAGGGCGATAGGGCGATAGGGCGATAGGGCGATAGGGCGATAGGGCGATAGGGCGATAGGGCGATAGGGCGATAGGGCGATAGGGCGATAGGGCG
>DATEJD010000390.1:0-4137 GCA_035278325.1 Gemmatimonadales bacterium
TCGGCCCTCGACTACGCCCACCGGCACGGTGTGGTGCACCGCGACATCAAGCCGGAGAACATCCTGCTGCACGACGGCCAGGCCCTGGTGGCCGACTTCGGCATCGCGCTGGCCGCCAGCAAGGCCAGCGGCGCCCGGATGACCGAGACCGGGATGAGCCTCGGCACGCCGCACTACATGAGCCCCGAGCAGGCGATGGGCGAGCGGGAGATCACGCCCCGCTCGGATGTCTACGCGCTGGGCGCCGTGCTGTACGAGATGCTCACCGGCGACCCACCGTTCACCGGTTCGACCGCGCAGGCGATCGTCGCCCGAGTGGTGACCGAGGCGCCGCGCCCGCTCCACGCCCAGCGACACACCATCCCGCCGCACGTCGAAGCGGCGGTGCTCACGGCGCTCGAGAAGCTCCCGGCCGACCGGTTCGCCTCGGCGGCGGAGTTCGCCGACGCGCTCAAGGGGCGCATGGTGTCCGGCGTGTCCAGCGCGACGACCGTGAGGGTGCCGGCGGCCACTCCGGCACGCCGGCGTCTCGATACGCTCACGATCGGTGCGATCGCCATCGCCGCGATCGCCACCGCCGCGGCCCTCTGGGGCTGGCTCCGACCGCAACCCGCGCCGGTGGTGAACCGCTACAGTCTCCTGCTCCGGGCCGCCGAGGCGCTCCGTCCCTCGGCCATCGCCGGCAACGTCGCGATCTCTCCGGACGGCAACCGCATCGCCTACATCGGCCCCGCCGAGGGAGGCACACGGCTCTGGCTCCGCGAGCACGACAAGCTGCGGCCGATCCCGATCGGCGGGACAGAGGCCGGTGTCAGCCCGTTCTTCTCGCCGGACGGCAACCAGCTGGCCTTCATCGTCGGCGGCCGCTCGTTGCGGGTCGCGCCGCTGGGCGGCGGCCCGCCGATCACGCTGAGCGACAGTCTCAATGCTTCGGGAGGCGACTGGGGATCGGACGGCTACATCTACACCGAGCTGAACGAGGGCCTGGGCCGACTCAGGGCAACCGGTGGCCCGATCGAGGTCCTGTTCCGGCTGTCGGATGAGCGGCACGAGATCGGGGCGGAGTATCCCAGCGTATTACCCGGAGGCAAGGGCCTGGTGTTCCGCCGCCGGCTCGCGGGCCAGTCGGCCAACGAGTTCGACATCATGGCGATGACGATTCCGGGCGGCACCCCGCGCCCGCTGCTCAAGGGCGTGTATGCCCACTACGCCTCGTCGGGGCACCTGCTGGTCGTGACCGGCGACGGCAAGCTGCTCGCCGTACCGTTCGACCCGAAGAAGATGGCGATCACGGGAGCGCCGGTCGCGGTGCTGGATGGGATGCTCCGATCGGGGCCGTTCGAGCTCAACCTCGCCGTCTCCGACAACGGTACCCTGGTGTACACCGCCGGCGGCTCCTCCGCCACCAACAGTGCCTGGTGGGTGAATCGCGACGGCACGGCGCTTCAGGTGGACACCAGCTGGCATGTGCAGGGCACCATCAGCTCCGTGGCACTTTCGCCCGATGCCAAGGCGATGGCGGTCGGGATCCTCAGGGGGGCGAACCAGGACATCTGGGTGAAGCAGCTTCCTACCGGTCCGTTCTCCCGCCTCACCTTCGGCGACACCGTTCGCTCCCGCGCCACGTGGTCCGGCGACGGCCGCTCGGTGGTCTACATCAGCGACCTCGGCGCGGGTGCGGGCGACCCCGTCACCCGCCGGGCCGACGGCACGGGCGCGCCGCGGGTAATGCTCCACATCAAGGGATGGACGTTCGGACAGGTCGTCCCGACCAAGGACGGACGCTGGCTCGTGCTCCGGCGCTCGACCGCGGAGGCGGGCAACGGGGACATCTTCGCGGTGAAGGTGGGAGACACGACGCTGGTCCCGCTGGTGACCTCCGCTGCCCGGGAGCTGAGCCCCGCCGTGTCGCCCGACGGCCGCTGGCTGGCCTACAGCTCGGACGAGTCCGGCACCTCCGAGGTCTACGTCCGCCCGTTCCCGGACGCCGCGACCGCGCGCTGGCAGGTGTCCGCGAGTGGCGGGACCAACCCGCTCTGGTCCCGTGACGGTCGCGAGCTGTTCTACATGAATGGTCACGGCGAGATGGCGACCGTGCCCATCGCCTCGGGCCCGACCTTCGGCGCGGGCGAGCCGCGGGTGCTCTTTTCAGTCGGCAACTACACCGTGGGTGGCAACGCGGGCGTGTATGACATCTCGCCCGACGGGAAGCGGTTCCTGATGGTGCGGCCGGTCGCGGGCATCGGGGAGACGGAGCTGGTGGTAGTGCAGAACTGGTTCGAGGAGCTCAGGCAGCGGGCCGACGGGAAGCGGTAGGCGAGAAGCGGAGAGCGGAGTCACCCCGAACGAAGTGAGGGGGGCATGCGTTGGCTCATGCCCCCTTCGCTGCGCTCAGGGTGACTCCGCTCCCACTCACTGCCGCACGTCCTCCCGTCCTCCCGTCTTTCCGTCCCCTACCGCCTGTCCGCGTCTCCGCCTTCCGCCAGCTGCTGCACCCAGTTCTCCGCCACCACCAGCTCGCCCGGCTGGCCCGCCTCGCCTTCCCTCAGCACCAGGAATCGCTTGTCGTCGGGCGCGGGCCAATAGGCCGGCACCGAGCCCACCGCGGCGAACTGCTGGACCGAGAACAGTGATCGCTGGGTTCCCACCGAGAAGGTGGCGCCCGGCGGTATCTGCGCGGAGATCAGCTCGTTCTTGGCGTTGACGTAGAACAGCTCGCGGCCGGTGCTCGACCAGGACGGCTGCGATCCGCCCGCGGTGGATACCTGCCACTTGGCGCCGGCAGTCTCGGGGAACGGCCGCACGTAGACCTCGAACGAGCCGGACTCGTCGGAGCTGTAGGCCAGCCAGCGGCCGTCGGGTGAGAGCGCCGGAAAGAACTCGTTCGCCGCGGTAGCGACCAGGGGCACGGGGACCGAGTCTCCAAGGCGGAGCCCGAAAATGTCGGTGCTGGCCGGTGGCGTCGGTGCCGTCCGGAGCAGGAGCCAGCGGCCATCGCGCGAGGCGCCGACCTGGCCCATGTCGATGTCGGTATGGAACAAGAGGCGCGGCGAGCCGGTCCCGTCAGAGCGGCGGGCGTAGATCGGGCCGACGCCCGACCCCGAGCGGTCGGAGATGTAGTACACGTCCTTCCCGTCGGCCGACCAGGCGGGCCGGGCGCTCGAGGTGTCAGTGAAGGTGAGCCGCGAGAACGGGCCGGCGGGGAGCCGCTTGACCCACACATCCCGCCGGCCCTCACGGGTGAGCGCCACCGCGATCGCCTTCCCGTCGGGCGAGAGCGCGGCCGAGCCGATGATGCCCTGCGGGTCCCAGGTGGAATCGACCGGCGTGACGAGTCCCTCCCGCGTGACCCATGCGGCGCGACGGGTGGCCTGGGTGCCGCCGGTGGTGTAGGCGATGGTGCCGTTCCGGGCCACCGTCAGGTCGATGTTGAAGCCGTTGTTGCGGACCCCGATGCCCTCGAGCAGGGCGATCGGCGCGCCGGTCATCTCGAGCTTGCTGGGGTCGAACGGGATGCCGATCAGCTTGCCATCGGAGGTCACCACCAGCAGGTATCCCTCGGCGTAGGTGGCGTACACGCCGCGGACCAGGTGTTTGGCAGGGCCCTTCGGGAGGTGGGTGGCCATGATCTCGAAGTCCACCGGTCCCTGCCCTACGTGGCGCAGCCGGAACAGCGCGGCGGTCGCACCCGGCAGGACCTGCACCCACTCGGTGGCGATCTCCTTCTGCTTGGTGTCGATCTTGTACACCGGCTCCACGTCGCCGCCGGTGGCGCGCATCCGGGCCACCCCCGAGTCCACCTCGAAGTAGATGTAGCCGTCGTCGCCCCAGTAGCCCGAGGTGGTGTTGGCCTTGTTGGTGAGCGTGATGGTCGGGGCACCGGCCAGCGACGCAATTCGCACCTCGGTGCCGTTTCTGAGGAACCCGATCCGCTTGCCGTCGGGGGAGAAGAACGGGTTGGAGGCCCCTTCGGTCCCCGCGATCGGCGTCGCGTCGAGCTGGTCGATGCGCCGGAGCCAGAGGCGGCGCCCGGTCTCGGACGGACCGATGTACGCCATGGCGCGCCCGTCGCGCGAGAGGGCGATGCGCGCCCCTCCGGACGGGTCGGGCGGCTGCAGCCCTTGGCTGGTCTTGAAC
>DATEJD010000391.1:0-4099 GCA_035278325.1 Gemmatimonadales bacterium
CATCCCGCCGAGCATCTCCCCAGCGCCGGGCGCCCGCGGCGTGCCTCGGCGTTGCACGCGGCCGGTAACGGCGCTCCGGGCGCAGCACGAGGGGGCGGGCCGGGCCGACACTGCGTCGTTTTGTGGCGGCCCGGCCCGCCCCCTCGTGCGGAGCCGCGCACCCCGACCCGCGTGCATATTTCGCCGATGCACGTCTACGTTCACGTCCCGTTCTGTGCCCGCCGCTGCAGCTACTGCGACTTCGCCATCGCGGTGCGGCGCGTGGTACCGTCTCGCCGGTTCGTGGAGGCGGTGCTGCAGGAGTGGAGCGGATGGCAGTCGCATCCGGCCTGGGACGGCTCTCCGCGAGTGGATACGGTGTACTTCGGCGGCGGGACCCCGTCCCGCCTCGAGCCCGCGGCCATCGCCGCACTCATGGCCGGGCTGGCGGGCGCGCGTGAGATCGCCAGCGGCGCCGAGGTCACCCTCGAGGCCAACCCCGACGATGTCACGCCCGCGGCCGCCAAGGCGTGGCGCGCCGCCGGCGTGAATCGGGTGTCCCTGGGCGCGCAGTCCTTCGACCCGGCGGTGCTCGCCTGGATGCACCGGACCCACACGGTCGGCCAGATCGGCACCGCGGTCGAGGTGCTGCGCGCCGCCGGCATCGCCGAGCTCTCGCTGGACCTGATCTTCGGCCTTCCCGCGGCACTGGGGCGGGATTGGGATCGGGACCTCGCGATGGCGTTCGCCCTCGCGCCCGATCACCTCTCGCTCTACGGTCTCACCGTCGAGGACCATACCCCGCTCGCCCGCTGGACCGCGCGGGGGGAAGTCGCGCCGGTGGACGAGGAGCGCTACGCCGCCGAGTTCCTGGCCGCAAACGTTGCGCTGCTCGGGAATGGCTTCGAGCACTACGAGGTGTCCAACGCGGCCCGGCCGGGCCGCCGGGCGCGTCACAACAGCGCGTACTGGCGGCGCGCGCCGTTCCTCGGGCTGGGGCCGTCGGCCCACAGCGGGCTGGGCCGCGAGCGTCGCTGGAATGTTCGCGACTGGGCGGCCTACGATCGCCTGTTGAGCAGCGGCGCAGCCGTGATCGAGGGCTCGGAGCACCTGAGCGACGCCGCCGTGGCGTTGGAGGAGATCTACCTCGGCCTCCGGACCACCGGTGGGATTCCCGCCGGCCGGTTGGCTACGGACACGATGGCCGCCTGGACCGGCGCGGGATGGGGCAGGGTGGACCCGGATGGCCGGGTCCGTCTCACCGTGGAGGGCTGGCTGCGGCTGGACGCGCTGGTCGCATCCGCCGCAGCCGTGGTGTCGGACGCTTAGGTGGCGGCGCCGGCCATCTCGGCGCAGCTGAGCGCGCACCGGCGGCAGATCTCCGCGCACGCGGCCATGTAGGGGTCCTCGCCCATGGCATCGCACTCGTCGGCGCAGCGCGCGCACACCGCCGCGCAGGCGCGGCAGATGTGCGGATGGAGCTCGGAGCCCCGGATCATGAAATCCGCGCTGGTACGGCAGATCTCGGCGCAGTCGAGCAGCAACCGGACCAAGGTCTCCTCGAGGCGGGGTGAGCGCTCTCCCCGAAAGTGACGGGCGGCCGTCTCGAGGCAGATCCGGTGGCAGTTGGTACAGTTGTCGATGCACTGCTCCATCGTGAGCGTGCGCTGGGTCGTGGCCATGAGGTCCCTCCTGAGGTGCTTAGGATCGGTCCCGCGCCCGGGTCTGCACCAGGGCTTGGGCCACGGTAGGTTCGGGGCGGGAAGCGGTCAACCCGAATAGATTTCCCCGGTCATGCCCAGCCCTGACCAGTTGAGCGAGCGGGAGCTCAAGGTCCTCGAAGCGGTCGTTCAGACCTATATCGAGACCGCGGAGCCCGCCGGAAGCCAGACCATTGCCCGCCGGTTCGGTCTCGGGGTGTCACCGGCCACCATCCGGAACACCATGAGCGAGCTGGAGGACAAGGGCTATCTCTTTCACCCACACACCTCCGCCGGCCGGATCCCCACCGACCGGGCGTACCGGGTGTACGTGAACGAGATCATGCGGCTCGCGCCGCCCACCCGTGAGGCCCGGTACGCGCTCCAGACGGAGCTGGCCGGCTCCCGGAACGCAGTCGAGGAGATCCTCCGCCGCGCGGCCCAGGTGCTGGGCGTGCTGACGCAGGAGCTGGGGGTGGCAGTGGCCCCCGCCCTGGATGAGATGGTGCTCGAGCGGCTGGAGCTGGTGCCGGTCAGCGCCGAGCGGCTGCTGCTCGTGTTCAACCTGCGGAGCGGCGTGGTCCGCACGATCTTCGTCGAGGTCCCGGGACGCGTACGGGCGGACACGGTGCACGACGTGGCGCGGGTGCTGAACGAGCGGCTGGGCGGTCACACGCTGCAGGAGATCCGGGCGACGCTGCCCGCCCGGCTCCGGGACGCGGCCGGCACGGCGGGCGGCCGGGAGCTGCTCAACATCTTCATCGCCGAGGGCGACGAGATCTTCGACCTCTCGGACGAGCGGAACGCCGTGGTCCTGGGGAGCGCGCAGATGCTGGCCGAGCAGCCGGAGTTCGCGTCGAACGCGCGGATGCGCGAGCTGCTCCGGCTCACCGAGGGCCGCGACCTGCTCAAGCAGGCGCTGGCATCGCGCCGACAGACCGGGCTGTCCATTACGATCGGCGCCGAGAACCCGGATGCCCGATTGTCCGACTTCACGCTGGTGACCGCCTCCTACGAGGCCGGCGCGCTCAAAGGCGTGATCGGCGTCATGGGGCCCACCCGCATGCCCTACGACAAGATCATCGGGCTGGTGGAGCACACCAGCCGCATGGTGGAGGATCTGCTGGAGTGAGCGAGTTCTACGCCCTGCTCGGCGTCGCGCGCGACGCGTCCGAATCCGAGATCAAGAAGGCCTATCGCAAGCTGGCGATGGAATTCCATCCCGACCGGAATCCCGCGCCGGAGGCGGAGGCCAAGTTCAAGGAGATCACGGAGGCCTACGAGGTCCTGCGGGATCCCCAGAAACGCGCGGCGTACGATCGCTACGGCAAGGCGGGCCTGGGCGCGGCCGCCGGCGGGTTCGGGTTCCATCACGTGGATCTGTCCGAGGCGCTCAACATCTTCATGCGAGACTTCGGCGGGCTGGGCGGCTTCGAGTCCCTGTTCGGCGGGGGCCGGCAGCGGGCCGACACGCGCCGGGGGCAGGACATCCGGGTCACGGTCAAGCTGTCGCTCGCGGATGTGGCCACGGGCCTCAAGAAGACGGTCCGCTTCAAGGCGCCCGACCGCTGCACCAACTGCCAGGGCACCGGCGCCAAGCCGGGCACCAAGCCGGTCACCTGCACCACCTGCGGTGGAAGCGGCGAGGTCCGGCGGGCTGCGCGCAGCATGTTCGGGCAGTTCGTGTCGGTATCGCCCTGTCCCACCTGCGCCGGCGAGGGCGTGGTCATCCAGGACACCTGCGAGGTCTGCCGCGGCGAGGGGCGGGTGCGCGCCGAGAAGACCGTGACGGTGGAGATCCCCGCGGGCGTCTCGAGCAACAACTATCTCACGCTCCGCGGTCAGGGAGCGGTCGGCCCGCGCAACGGTCCGGCCGGCGACCTGATCGTGATGCTCGACATCAAGGACGACGACCGCTTCGAGCGCCAGGGCGACGACCTGCTCTTCGACTTGCCGCTGTCGTTCTCGCAGGTCGCACTCGGCGTGGAGGTCAAGGTGCCCACGCCGTACGGCGAGGAAGAAGTCCGAGTGGCGCCGGGCACTCAGCCCGAGACCATCGTGCGGCTCCGCGGCCGCGGCCTGCCGGTGCTGGGCCAGAGCTCCAAGGGCGATCTCATCGTCCGGATCCACGTGTGGACCCCTGAACGGCTCAACGCGGAGCAGGAACGGCTGTTCCAGGAGCTGTCCAAGCACGAGGGCGAGCCTCCCAAGCGCTCGCCGGGGTTCTGGTCCAAGCTCAAGGAAGCGCTCGGCGCATGACCTGGTGGGCCATCGATGTGCGGCCCGATCCGTCCCGCCGCGAGTGGACGGGTGCGTGGCTGGTGGCACGGACGGGGCAGGCGGTCGAGGAGCGCGACGACGGGACGCTGGTGACGTTCGCCGAGGACGAGCGCGCGGCCGACGCGCTGGTCGCGGCGCTG
>DATEJD010000392.1:0-6496 GCA_035278325.1 Gemmatimonadales bacterium
CTCAGCGCGGGCGCGGGCGAGATCGGCCCGGAGTCCGAGCGCGGCCAGCGCGAGCTGACGGCCATTCCAGCGCTGGGCGGCCGGCGGCCGGGACCAGCGGCCGACCCAGGCGAGCACCCTGGGATCGTCGAGACGCCGGGCCCGGTACTCGGAGGGATGCGCGGCAAGGTCGAGCGGGCGCGGCTGGTAGCGGACGCAGCCCGCCAGGAGCAGCACCACCATCAGGCGGCAGCCATGGCGGCCCCGGCTCTGCGCGCGGACGGCGCTCATCGTCAGCCGCGCGGATGGAACTGCTTGTGCACCGACCGCAGATACTCCCGGTCCACATGGGTGTAGATCTGCGTGGTCGAGAGATCGGCGTGGCCCAGCATCTCCTGCACCGCTCGGAGATCGGCGCCGCCCTCGAGCAGATGGGTGGCGAAGCTGTGGCGGAGGGTGTGGGGCGTGACCCGCTTCCGGATGCCGGCCCTGGCGGCGGCCCGCTTGACGATGCCCCAGGCGCCGACACGTGAGAGCGGGCGGCCGCGGGCATTGAGCAGCACCCTCCCACCGCTCCCGCCGCGATCGAGCTCCGGCCGAAGCTGGTGCAGATAGACGGACACCGCCCCAATGACGGTGCGTCCGATGGGCACCAGTCGCTCCTTGCCGCCTTTTCCGAACACCCGGACGAGATTGTCGGTGAGGAGGAGGTCGGTCGTGGTGAGACCGCAGAGCTCCGAGACGCGGAGACCCGCCCCGTACCCGAGCTCGAGCAGCGCGCGATCCCGCCAGGCCAGCGGCTCATCGAGATGAGGCACCGCGAGCAGGCGCTCGACCTCCTGCACCGAGAGCGTATCCGGCAGCACGCGCCCACGCCGTGGGGATTCCAGGCGATCGCTCGGGTCAGCCGCCACGCGACCCTCCCCGACGAGGAACGCGTAGTAGGTGCGGATCCCCGACACGGTGCGGCGGATGGTGGCGGCGCTCAATCCGAGATCCTTGAGGAGGTAGACGAACTCGCGGAGCATGGGCCGGGTGAGCTTCCCGGGATCGCGCACGCCCTTCGAGGCCGCGAATTCGGCCAGCCGACGGAGGTCGCGGCCATACGCCTCGACGGTGTTGGCGCTGTGGCCGGATTCGAGCGCGAGGAAGTCGCGGAACCCCTCGAGGCCGAAGTCCCGCGCGGCCCGCTCCCGCAGGTCGGCGGCGCTCATGGTGCGGGCTGCGAGCTCGCGCGGCGGGCGATGCCCGCGAGCTCGGCCGGGCCGATTCCCAGGAGCTCGGCGGCCAGGTGCATGAGCCTCGCCTCGTGCTCGCCGATGGCGCCGTCGGCAAAGGCCACGCTCCACATCCGCTCGACCAGCTCCAGTCGCTCGGCGCGGCCGACGCGCTTCCTGAGCCGCCGGGCGTAATCGGCGAACAGCGTGCGCCGCTCATCTTCCGGCGGTGGCGGCGGTGGTGAGGGCACCGCACCGAGACCCCAGCGCTGATGCAGGTGCTGCGCGATGAGCTGCCGATCCTCGGCCGTGAGCACCGGATCGGCGTAGGCGAGCTCGAGCACGACCAGGGCGGCCGCCTGACGGGCCGATCCCTCGGCGATGTCGGTCCCCGCGAGAAACGACGGCGCGGCCGGATCGAGCGCCTCACGCGTGGCGTAGAGCACGCGCTCGCGCCGCCGCTGGCGGGCGCGCAGCAGATACCAGACCGCCCCTGCCGCCGCGACGCCGAGGGCCACGTAGCCGAGCGTGCGGTTCACGCTGGCGATGAGTGCGGTGATCCGGGTCCATTCCGCCCCGATGAATGCCCCGATGAGGGTGATGCCGCCATACCAGATCCCCGAGGCGATGCCCATCGGCAGGAAGGTACGCACCGGGCCGAGCCCCACCAGACCGGCGAACGGCGGCACCACCGCGCGAATGCCCGGAAGAAACCGGCTGATGAAGATGCCGATCACGCCGAACCGCAGATACTCCCGCTCCATCACCGCGAGCGAGCGAGGAGCGAGCAGCCGGCGCCCCGTGGGCGAGGCGAACAGGCGGCGGCCGTACCGGCGGGCCGCGAGGTACACCGCAGCGGCGCCCAGCAAGTTCGCGGTCCAGGTGACGAGGAAGACGCCGAGCGGGGTAGTGACGTGCCGGTGGGAAAGAAAGGAGCCGACGGCCACGGCGGCGTCGCTCGGCACCGGCGGAAGCACGTTCTCCACCGCCGCGAGCAGCGCGAGGACTGCGTAAACGGCGGCGGAAGGAAGCTGCGAGACCCAGTCCAGCAGGGACTCGATCAGCGGCCCTCCAACACGGCCACGGCGATGACCGCGAGGCCTTCGCCCCGTCCGATGAAGCCCATCCCTTCGTTGGTCTTGGCCTTGACGCTAATGGCGCCAGCGGCGACGCCGAGGCGCGACGACAGCGCGGCCGCCATGGTCGCCAGGTGCGGGGCGAGCCTGGGCTGCTCGGTGATCACCGAGCAGTCGGCCTGGGCCAGCGTCAGGCCCCGACCACGCACGAGCTCGTGGGCGGTGCGGAGCAGCTCCATCGAGTCGGCATCCTTCCACTGCGGATCGCTGTCGGGGAACAGCTGCCCGATGTTGCCCGCGCCGGCGGCACCGAGGATCGCGTCGGTGAGCGCATGCGCCACCGCGTCGGCATCCGAATGGCCGGCGAGCCCGAGCGCGTGCGGAATGGTGACGCCGCCCAGCACGAGCGGCCGGCCGGCGACGAACCGGTGCGAGTCGTAGCCGATGCCCACCCGGGTCACGCGGCGACCGGCTCCTCGATGGGGCTGTAGTCCTGGCGGCGCCGCATCGGCCGGTAGCCGGCGTCGCGGATGAGCCGATCGATCTCCTGCAGCGTGGTGCGATAGGTCGTGCCGGCCGCCGAGACGACGTTCTCCTCCATCATGAGGCTGCCGTAGTCGTTGGCGCCGAAGCGGAGGGCCACCTGGCCCACCTTGTGACCCATCGTGACCCAGGAGGATTGCAAGTTGGGCACGTTGTCGAGCACCACGCGCGCCATCGCGAGCATGCGGAGGTAGGTCACCGCATCGGTCTTCTGATAGTGCGACATGCCCGGCGTGCCCTCGGGCTGGAGCGGCCAGCAGATGAACGCCGTGAAGCCGCCGGTGCGCTGCTGCACCTCGCGCACCCTGAAGAGATGCTCGATCCGGTCCTCGTCGGTCTCGCCCAGGCCGTACATCATGGTGACCGACGTCTTCATGCCCTGCCGGTGCGCCTCCTCCTGCACGCCGAGCCACTCCTCGGTCTGTGCCTTCTTCTTGGCTACCCGCTCGCGGATCCGGTCGACCAGGATCTCACCGCCGCCCCCGGGAATGCTGTCCAGACCGGCGGCCTTGAGCTCGCGGACCACGTCGGCCACGGACAGGCCGAACCGCTCGCTGAAGAACACCACCTCCGACGGCGAGAAGCCGTGGATATGGATCGGGTGGTGCTGCTTGATGTACCGCATCAGGTCGAGATACCACTCGAACGGGATGTACGGGTTGTGCCCGCCCTGGAGCAGGATCTGCACCCCGCCGATGGCCTTGCACTCGTCGATCTTGGCCCCGATCTGCTCGAAGCTCAGCACGTACCCCTCGGCGTGCTTGGGCCGCCGGTAGAACGCGCAGAACTGGCAATCGGCCACGCACACGTTGGTGTAGTTGATGTTCCGGTCGATGATGTAGGTGACGACCGGATCGGGGTGGTGGCGCCAGCGCGCGGCATCGGCCAACTGGCCGAGCTCGAGCAGTGGGGCCCGCTGGTAGAGCTCGAGGTAGGCTCTGAACTCACTTGAAGTGCGATCGACAACGCTCATGGTATCAACCAGTTGCGAGTTCGAACGTTGAGCTGGGTATCGGCCGGGTGCGCACGCTCTCCTACGCCGCCGTGATGAACGAGAGCGACCCGTCCGGCACGATGCCCTCCTGCGCCAGCCGCCGGAAGAAATCGGTGAGGCCGGCGAGGTGTCGGTACGAGAGCGCGTAGTCCAGGTCGCCAAGGTACGAGCGACACACCGCCTCGCGCACGCCGGTGGCCGAGGCCGCGGCGGCCGCCAGCTCGTCGAGATGGGTCAACCCCCAGGCGCGCGACTCGAGCAGCCGCTGGTGGACGGTCTGCACCGCATCGAGCCCGGCGTCGCGGCGCGCGGCCCACACCGCGAACACGAACGGCAGCCCGGTCCACGCCTTCCATTCCCCGCCGAGGTCGACCCGGACCGGGTAGCGCTCCTCCGCGGCCAGGAGCAGCGCCGCGTCGCCGATGACGAGCACGGCATCGTGCGGAAGTCGGGACAGTCCGTCGAGATCGGCCGCCTCTGCGCGCGCGGTGGCGTAGCGCGGCCGCACCCGCCAGCGGTGGCGCGAGAGCAGGTCGAGCAGAAGCACCGAGGTCCGCGACGACGCCGTGCGGAGCACCGTGCGGCCGTCCAGCTCCTCCACCGGCCGGCGCGAGAACAGGGCGACGCTGTGCACCGGCCCGTCGCAGGTGATCGCGAGATCGGGGAGCAGGTGATACGCCGCGGCGTTGCGCGCGTACTCGACGGCGGACACCACGCTCACCTGCAGCTCGCCCGCGGCCATCAGGTCGTTCAGCTCGGACGCGGTGCCGGTCACGAGCTCCGCCGGCACCGGCACCACGCCGCGATCGATCGCGCCATAGATCGGGTAGCAGTTGATCCACGGAATGCGGCCCAGTCTCATGCGGCGTGCACCACCGGCAGCGCCGCGCCCCGCCGCACCGAGGGCTCCGGCGGCGGATCGTCGAACTGCTCGCGCACGGGCCGATAGAGACTGTCGCGCTCGACCGGCCGCTTCCCCGCCCCGCGAATGAGGCGCACCAGCTCGAGATACGGCATGTGCATCTGGGTCTGCGCCCCGGCCTCGTGGTACACCCGCTCGTACACCACGGTGCCCTCGACGTCGTCGCAGCCGAAGCTGAGCGCGATCTGCGAGAGGAACGGCGTCACCATCGGCCAGTGGGTCTTGATGTGCGGCACGTTGTCGAGGAACAGCCGCGCGACGGCGATGTTCTTCAGGTCCTCGTAGCCGGTGGTGGCCGTGCCGACCCGCCCCAGCTCCTCGCCCAGCTCGTTGTGGTCGGGGTGATAGGCCAGCGGGATGTAGGTCAGGAAGCCGTGGGTCTCGTCCTGGAGGTCGCGCAGCATGGACAGGTGCGCGATGCGGTCCTCCGCCGTTTCCACGTGCCCGTAGAGCATGGTGCAGTTGGTAGGGATCCCAAGCTCGTGGGCGGTCCGGTGCACCCGGATCCATTCCTCGCCGGTGAGCTTGCGCTCGGCGATCGTGGCCCGCACGGCGGTGCTGAACACCTCCGCGCCACCGCCAGGCAGGCTGGTGAGGCCCGCATCGCGGAGCGCGATCAGCACCTCCCGCTCGCTCACCTTCTCGATCCGGGCCAGGTGGGCGATTTCCACCGCGGTGAGCGCCTTGATATGGACATCGGGGTGGCGCTGCTTGAGCCCCCGCAGCATGTCGGTGTAGTAGCTCAGTCGGAGCTTGGGGTGGAGCCCGCCCACGATGTGGAACTCCCGGGTGGGCATGCCACGAGCCTGCTCGGCCTCGTGGAAGACTTCCTCGAGCGATCGGGTGTACGCGCCATCCTCCTTCGGCATCCGCGCGAACGAGCAGAAGACGCAGGTGTTCCGCAGCACACAGACGTTGGTGGGGTTGATGTGCTGATTGGCGGAGAACAGCACCCGGTCGCCGTTGCGGCGGGCGTTGGCGAAGTCCGCCATGCGGCCGAGGCCGAGGAGGTCGGCCGTGGCGTAGAGCTGGACCCCGTCATCCCCGTTCAGGCGATCACCCGCCAAAACCTTTTCCGCGATGGGGATGAGGGCCGGATCTCTCAGCGCGAAGGCGACGATACCTTCGGACATGCTATCTCCTTGGGAGAGCGCGGGTAACACTGCGCTAATCTAGTCGGTCGCGCGTCCGATGGGCCAGCGTTGCGCCTCCATGGCCGCACACCGCCATTCGCTACCACACTGCCACAGTGTTCCGGGCCCTGCCAGGAAACTCCGGCACTCTTCCGGGCCCTGCCAGGAAGCTGCGGCACTGGGTTACTCAGTGCCGGAATTCCGGTGGACGGACTTCGGAGAGAATACGGCCGGTTCAGAGAGGGTGCTCAGAGAGGGTGCGGCCGGAGCGACACGAGCACGAGCGACACCAACCATTCGATCGCCCGCTCAACCCAACTTTCGCCAGGTCAACCGAGCGTTTGATCGCGGCCGCCCGGCCGCGCCCGACCGTTTCCCCGCGTTTTGAAGCGTTTGAAATCCGTTTCCGCCGGCCCCCGCACCTTGCCGCCCGTTTGAAGGCATTTGGCTGCGTTGCAACTGGTTGGGGCCGCCTCCGGCTAGTCCACAGGGCCAATTGGATTTATGCACATTCGTCCACACCCGCGCCGGGGCGCGTTTTGTTTGCGCACATTCGTCAACAAACGCTTGCGGTCCAACGTGGGAGGCCTAGATTGAACTGACTTCGATCGGAGGAATGCGGTGGGAGCCCA
>DATEJD010000393.1:0-3485 GCA_035278325.1 Gemmatimonadales bacterium
AACCGCCACAAAAGAACGCAGTGTCGGTTCGGCCGGTCCTCGTTGTTCTCGCTGCGCTCGGGGTAAGGCGTCAATCGCCCGGCACCGGCGTCAGTCCCCCTCGCCGCTCCCGTGGCCCTCTCTGTCCTTCGTCGCCGTGACGGTGAACCGCGCGCTCAAGGCCGGCGCCGCAGCCAACGCGGCGACGATGGTCTGCTCGCCAGGCACGTCGCCCAGACGAACCGTTGCCTCGGCACGGCCGTCGGCGTCGGTGCTCGTAGTCGTCGGATCGATCGACCCGCCGGCCCCATCACCCTCGAAGGCGAACTGCACCTGTACGCCGCCAATCGGTTGCGCCGCAGCATCCAGGACCTGCACCATCAGCGGCGTGTCGAGCGTTTGGCCGACTCGGGCCCGCTGGTCGTCGCCCGCGACTACGGTAACCGTGGTCGGCGTGGTCGTCGGACCCGGATTGGGGCCGGACGGACTGCCAGGCAATGTGAGGTCACCGGACGAGCATCCGGCACTGATCAGCGTCGCCACTGCGATGGCGAGCGCGCGAAGACCCGGCATGGGCGCCGCTCCGGGCTGGGGTGTGGGATCAGGCTATATAAGGTAATGCGCGCATGGCTGTGAGGCCTCTCACTATCGGATAGCTAACTCGCCGAAATGCAAGAACTTGCATTGATCGCACCAGGGATCGCTGGCGCCAGGCATCGCTGGCCGCCCACCACGAAGACACGAAGGACATGAAGGTTTCCGCTTCCCTCGCCGTTCCTCTCATGCCGATTCGGAATAGTCCCGACTGCGGCGCTCCCAGCACCTGGGTGGGTTCCACGCACCGCCCCCGCCATATTTCCCGTGTTCTCCCCCCGACGCACCTACATCCACCCAGGCCCCACATGCTGAATTACATCTGGGCAGGCCTGATCGTATCCAGCTTTCTCTTCGCCATCGGCTACGACGTCCGCGATCTCTCGACCGATCGGTTCCGGAACGGCGAGCCGCTTGCGATCGGGCTGGCGTTTCCGGCCGGCTACGACTCCACGGCCCGCCAGATGCCGGTGACCATCCGGATCGATCCCGCGACCTACGGGACGTTCTACCACACGGACGAGCGCCCCGACTCGGTGTACACCGGCTCCCTGCTGCAGACCAAGGAGGGCCGGCAGCTCCGATTCGACGCCGCATCCAGGCTGCCCGAGCCGCTGGCGACGATCGGCAAAGTCTCGAGCTCGCGGGACAAGGAGCTGCAGGGTCGGCTGGTCAACTTCACGGCTCCCGGAACCGGATCCCCCGCCGTGGTCTTCGAGCCGGTTCGATTCGTCAAGCTGAACGCCATCGCCGCGGCCGCGCTGGACTTCGCCAAGACCGGCGCCGAGATCGCGCTGGGTCTGGTGGGCGTGCTCTCGCTGTTCCTGGGGCTGCTCAAGATCGGCGAGAATGCCGGGATCATTCATGGCCTGGTCAGGCTGGTGCAGCCGATCCTGCGGCCGCTGTTTCCCGAGGTGCCGCGCGATCACCCGGCCCTCGCGATGATCGCGCTGGCGCTCACCGCCAACGTGTTCGGCCTGGGCAATGCCGCCACACCGTTCGGCATCAAGGCGATGGAAGAGCTGCAGAAGCTCAACAAGTCGGACGACACGGCCACCAACCCCATGGTGATGATGCTGGCGCTCAGCACCTCGAGCGTGCAGCTGGTGCCGCCGGTGCTGCTGCTGGCGCTACTGGGTCTCCAGATCAATCGGCTGGTGTTCCCGATCATCGTCACCGGGCTCATCGGCCTCATCATCGCGATCATCTCCGCCAAGCTCCTGGGGCGGCTGCCGGCCTACCGCGACTCCGACCCGAACCGGTGAGCCGGCAATGAACGCCATTCGCGACGGGATCTCGCTGCTCTCGGTGTTCGTGGTGCCGCTCATCCTGGTAGGATTCCCGTTGTACGGCCTGTACAAGCGGGTGCCGGTCTACGAGAACTTCGTGGAGGGAGCCAAGGAGGGCTTCCAGGTTGCGGTCCGCATCATTCCCTATCTGGTGGCGATTCTGTTCGCCATCGCGATGTTCCGGGCCAGCGGCGCGATGGACTTCCTCGCCAAGGCGCTGGCGCCGGTGCTGGGCCTGATCGGGATGCCTCCCGAGGTGCTGCCGATGATGATCATCCGCCCGCTCACCGGCTCGGGCTCGGCGGGGATCGTGGTGGACATGATCCGGCAGTACGGCGAGGACTCGATCCTGGTGAAAATGGCAGCGGTGATGTTCGGGTCGACCGAGACCACGTTCTACGTGATCGCGGTGTACTTCGGGGCGGTGAACATCCGGAAGACCCGGCACGCGGTGCCGGTGGGGCTCATCGCGGACCTGTCGGCGATGCTCATCGCGGTCTGGATGGTGCGGTTGCTGTTCGGGTGACGGGAGGCGGGCAGGCGGTCGGGCGGTAGAGGTCACCGGCGGACCGAGTCACCCTGAGCGAAGCGAAGGGGCCATGCGTTGGGGCATGCCCCCTTCACTGCGTTCAGGGTGACTCGATCTCCCCCTTTCGAGCTGCCCCCGACCCAGCACCACCTACCGCCTGACCGCCTTCCTGCCTTCCCGCCTTCCGCACCACCGCCCATACGGGGTGGTGATCGCTGGCCCCATGCACCTCGCGCACCACTCCGGCGCTGCTGTTGTCCGAGCGCAGCGGCTCCAGCCCGCGCACGAAGATGTGGTCCCAGGCAAAGTACGAGATGGTGCGCTCGACGTACTTCGTGAGCCAGCGGTAGCCCGCGTGCGTGAAGACGAGTCCCACCGCGTAGCTGTTGAAGTCGCCCGCGATCACGACCGGGCCCTCGAAACCCTCGGCATCGGTCAGAATGGCCCGTGCCTGGTCGGCCTGTGCGATGTCGGAGGCCCCCGCGGGGGTCTCGAGATGGACGCCGTACACCCGGGTGGTGTCGCGTCTGATCACCACCTCGGCGACGGTCGCCGTCCGGATCTGGCCACGGGTCCTGCTCCTGTGGGGCAGGAACAGCTTCCGGCTCCGGACGATCGGCCAGCGGGTGAGGACCGCCGGCCCGAAGTAGGTGCGGTCGGTCGGGTGGATGAAGCTCGGGTAGTAGACGTAGTTCATGTGCAGCGCGCGAGCGATCCGGTCCGCGCCGACATCGGTCATCTCCTCGAGGGTGATGACGTCGGCGCCCCGCAGGCTGTCGCTCTCGAGCACTTCGATGGCGCGGTCGATCCGCCGGCCCAGCTTGACGTTGAACGCGACGATGCGGATGGGGGCGGCGCTCGTATCGCCGGGGAAGCTCGCGTAGGAGCCCAGGAATCGGGGACTGGAAGGGTCGGCGAGGTTGATCGTGGGTGTGCACCCGGCGGCAAGCGCGAGGCACGCGACCACGACCGGCCCTCGCGGCAGTCGAAAGCGTGCAGCCACTCCGAACAGAAGACGGATCAGGACGGAATCGTCAAGCGGCGGGAGGCGGACGGGCGGTAGGAGTCACCCTGAGCGGAGCGAAGGGAGCATG
>DATEJD010000394.1:0-4876 GCA_035278325.1 Gemmatimonadales bacterium
CGCCCGCTCCTTCGCCAACGACGACCACCCCGCCCGCGACGCCTCCATCGGCGGCGGCCCCGTCCGCGGCGCGTCCGGCAGCGACGCCCCCGTCCGCTGCGCCTCCGTCAGCGGCGCCGTCCCCGACCCCGAGCGCCGCCCGGCCGGCGCGCACCGTTTACCGAGTGCAGATCGCCGCCGTCGGCACCCGGAAAGCCGCCGACGACGCCGCGCGCAAGGCGCGCGCGCTCGGGCTCACGGTGGTTACCGTGCAGCAGGGCAATCTCTACAAGGTGAGAGTAGGCGAGTACGGAACCCGCGAGGGGGCGCAGACGGCGGCGTCCAGCCTCAAGGCCAAGCTCGGCGGCAGTCCGTTCGTCGTCTCGGAGCCCTGAACGAGCTCCGTGCAGCCGCGCGCGCTCGGGTTGGCGCTCGGCCTCCTGGCGGCGGGCTGCGCCCGTTCGCCCCAGCCGTCCACTCCTCCCGTGATCGCACGGCGCGCCGCCACCTGCGTGATCATGACCGACAGCGCGGGCCCGCCCCGCCCCATCACCGCTGCCTTCGACGACCCGACCGACGCTCGGAGCTCCCGTCTCGCGTCGTCACGCCTGGCGCCGGTCCGCCTCGACTGCCAGGGACGCCCACTGCCGGGCCTCGCCATCCGGTGGTCGGCGGATACGTCCGGCCGGTACTGGACCCTCGAGCTCGCCGCTGCCGCTTCACCACCGTCCGCCGACCAGCCGCGCTGGACCGCCGCCACGCTTGTCGCTACCTGGCAGTCGGATCCCGACGCGAGCCACGTCCTCCGGGACGCCGGCGTCGTCTCCCTGCTGCCGCTCGACGACGCGCGTCTCGTGGTGGGTTTCGCCGCGCCGACACGAGACCTGCCGCCCGTGTTCGCCGCCCGCGCACTGGGCGTGGCCACGGGGCGCTCCGCCACGCTGACGGAGCAGGTGCCCGGTACCGGCGACCTGCGCGACGCGATCGACGGGAGCGTCGATCTGGTGGTAACCGGCGACCCGGACCTGCTGGACTACGCCGGCCGCCGCCCCGGGCTTACGCCGAGCGCACTGCCGTGGCGCCGCCTGTACCTTCTCCTCCTCCCGCCCGGTGACCCGGCGCTCGGCGCCGTGCTCCCGGCCGACACCTCCGGATTCAGAACCGCGCTGGCACAGAACGCCGTGCGAACCGATGCCCGTCCGGCTGCGGCCTCCACCTGGGCCGACTCGGCCGCCCGCTGTGCTCCGGCCCCTGCGCGGGCAGGCACGCCCTCGAAGTCGATCGCCTACCCCGACGGCGACCCCACCGCCCGCGAGCTGGCCGAGCGACTCGTCGCCCTGGCCGGACCGGCGGCGCCGACCGCGCGTCCGCTCGAGCCGGATAGCTTCGCGGCAGCCCTGAGGCGCGGCGACGCGGGCGGGTTCATCGTGAGCGGACCGCTGGCCGCGGCGGCCCCCTGTGTCGAGTCCTCCGGCTGGCCGGCCGGTGCGAGGGCCATCCCGTTGGTGGAAACGCGCGCGCACGCCATCGTGCGCCGCGGCGCCCCGCCGCTCGCGGTCGAGTGGGATGGCGCACTGCGGCCGGCCGAGCCCATCGATACGGCCGGAGCGGCCCCGTGACGTTCCGCGGCCGCCTGTTCGCGGGTCTCACGCTCGCGGCGCTGCTTCCGCTCGGGTTGTTCGCCTTCGGGGTTCGCCGGGAGATGACGCGCCGGCTCACCGAGGACGATGCGAGCCGCGCCACAGCCGCCGCGCGAGCGCTGCGCGACGACCTGGATCGCGAGAGCGATGCGATCGCCACCCGGCTCGCCGCCGTGCGCGCGGACTTCGAGCGCGACAATCGGCTGCGGCTCGCGATCGTCCAGGGCCGGGCCGGCGCTCGCCGGAGCCTGCTCGACCTGGCCGGTCCCGCCATGCGCGCGGCCGGACTCGATCTGCTTCAGCTGCAGGACAGCTCGGGCCGGATCGTGAGCTCGGGACACTTCCGCAACGAGTTCGACCGGGTGGATACGACCTTGCCGGCCGCGCTCGCGGCGGCCGGCCCGCGCCCGGTGCTGGTGCGGGCCCGCACGCCCGACAGCACGATGGTGGTGCTCGCGCGCGGCGACTCGTTGCTGGTCGCGGGTGAGCCGTTCACTCTGGCCGGCGGCGGCACGTTCGAGAGCCGGCTCCGGGCCGAGCTGGCCCGCGACCCCGATCTTTCCCTCCAGGTCGGCTATCCCGGGGCTCAGCTCTCCCCGCTCGGTGATTCGCTCCGGACCGTTGCGGAGCTGGATGTCCCGTTCGTGGACCTGGCCGGCGGCTCCGATGGGCATACCGGCACGGCTCGCATCCGAGTCACCCAGTCGCCCGCGACCCTGCTCGCGCTCCGGCAGAGCCTCGATGGCTGGTTCCTGGTGGCGCTCGCCATCGCGACACCGCTTGCGCTCCTGGCCGCCGGCTGGCTCGCGGGACGGATCAGCCGGCCGCTCACGGCGCTGGCCGAGCAGACGGCCGCGATCGATCTCGAGCGGCTGGATCAGTCGTTCACCAGCGATCGCGACGACGAGATCGGCGCCCTCACCGGCGTGCTGGCGGCGATGACCGAGCGGCTCCGGCTCGGTGCGGCACGGCTCCGCGAGATCGAGCGCCGCGCCGCCACCGGCGACCTCGCCCGGCAGGTCAATCACGACGTGAAGAACGGTCTGGTCCCGATTCGGAACGTGCTGCGTCATCTCTCGCAGGTGGCGCGGGAGTCTCCGGCCACGCTCCCCACCGTGTTCGAGGAGCGCCGCGGAACCTTGGAAGCGAGCCTGGACTACCTCGACACGCTGGCTCGGAACTATGCCCGGCTCTCGCCCGCCCTCGAGTCCACCCTGTGCGATGTGAACGGCGTGATTGCCGAGGTGGTTCGCGCCACCGGCCCGGGTCGCGCGACCGTGCGCGCCGAGACCGCGGCCTCGCTGCCTCGAGTGCCGGCCGATCCGCTGGCGTTGCGTCGCGTGCTCGAGAACCTGATGAGCAACGCGCTAGACAGCCTCGCCGGAAGGAGCGACGGCATGGTGACGCTCGGCAGCGAGCTGGTCGGCTCGCCGGACGCGCCGACGGCGGTTCGCCTCTCGGTGTCCGACAACGGCCCCGGCATGACCCGCATCGAGCTCGACCGGGCCTTCGACGATTTTCACACGACCAAGCCCGGCGGCACGGGCCTCGGGCTCTCGATCGTGCGCCGTCTGGTGCTGGATCTGGGCGGCGCGCTCCGGATCGAGACCGCGCCCGGAAGCGGGACGCGCGCCATCCTCGAGCTGCCCCTCGAGCGGGCAGCGGTCGACGGGAGGAAGCCGGCATGACGCTGGTGCTGGTAGTGGATGACGTCCCGGCCATGGCCGAGCAGTACGCCTACGACCTTCGGCGGCTGGGCGGCTTCGAGGTCCAGGTGAGCCACGATGGCCGCGAGGCGCTCGAGCGGCTGGGTGGCGAAGCCGTGGATTGCGTCATCCTCGATCTCGAGATGCCCGGCATGGACGGCTTCGAGGTGCTGCGCGCGCTCGAGCGGCGCGGCTCGGAGGTCCCGGTCATCGTCTACACCGGCACGGGGAACTACGACCGCTGCATTCAGGCCGTCCGACTCGGTGCGTACGGCTTCGTGGACAAGGCGGAGCCGGTGGAGCGGGTGGTGCGGGAGGTCGAGCTCGCCGTGGAGCGGAGGCGGCTCCTCGACGAGGTTCGCGGTCTCCGCCGGCAGGTCGATGGCGAGTCGTCGCTGGTGGGGAACAGCGCCGCCATGCAGCGGCTGCGGGAGCAGATCGCCAGGATCGCTCCGGTGCCGAGCACCGTGCTGATCGGCGGTGAGAGCGGCACCGGAAAGGAGCTCGTGGCCCGCGAGCTTCACCGGCTGGGCCCCCAACCCAAGGCTCCGTTCCTGGCCATCAACTGTGCCGCGCTGCCGGAGCAGCTGATCGAGAGCGAGCTGTTCGGCCACGAGCGCGGGGCGTTCACCGGGGCAGTCGCCACCCGGAAGGGCGCCTTCGAAGCGGCCGAGCGAGGCACGCTGTTTCTCGACGAGATCGGGGAGCTGCCCCTCGCGGCGCAGGCCAAGTTCCTCCGGGTGCTGGAGGAACGGCGGGTGACGCGGGTCGGCGGCACGCGGCCGCTGCCGGTCGATGCCCGGGTGGTGGCCGCCACCAATCGCGACCTGGAGGCCGAGGTCCGCGCAGGACGATTCCGCGAGGATCTCTACTACCGGATCAACGTGCACCGGCTCCAGGTCCCACCGCTTCGGGAGCGGCGGAGCGATGTGCCGGAGATCGCCGGCCGATTCGCGGCGGCCATCTGCGAGCGGTTCGGCATCCGACCCAAGCGCCTCTCGGCCGACGCGCTCGACCTGCTCATGGCCTACGACTGGCCCCGGAACAACGTGCGGGAGCTCCGAAACGTGGTCGAGCGGATGATCATCGCCACCGACGGAGACGTGATCGGCCCGGAGCAGGTGCCCGACGAGGTCCGGGGCGAGGCCCAGCCGGCTGCGGAGGCCGGCGGGACCTTTCAGTCCCTCAAGGCCGAGGCGGAGCGGCGCATCGTGATCACGGCACTGGAGCGGCACGACTGGCACGTGACGCGGACGGCGGAGGCGCTGGGGCTGGCCGATCATGCGAGCCTGCTCAAGATCATGCGGCGGCACGACATCCGGCGGCCGTAGGTCGGATCGCAATGCGTCTGGTGGCGTGGTGAAGTGCCGATGGTGGCGAGATGCTGTTGCTGCCGCCGATCGGGTTCGGGCGCGTAGCACGGACTCGCCTCGTTTGGATCTTCACGATGACTCCGTGGTCGGGAGAGTCAGTGCGGCCCTTCACCGCGAAGGCACGAAGGACACGAAGGACTCCGTTCTCCTTCACCCCTCCTCCCATTCCGGGACGGAA
>DATEJD010000395.1:0-2060 GCA_035278325.1 Gemmatimonadales bacterium
CGCCGCTCGCGGCGCTCCGCCGCACCGTGGAGCCCGAGCGGCGGCGCCTCGACCCCTGGCAGCTGGGCGCGGTCGGGGTGCTGGCCGCGTGCACCGTCGCCCTGGCGGCGCATCAGGTAGACAGCTGGCGCCAAGGCGCGATCTTCACTGGCGCCGTCGCGGCGGCCCTGCTCGTCCTCTGGGGCGCCTCGTGGGCCGCCATCCGCCTGGCGCGACGCTGGCTTCCGTCCGGCTGGCCGTACCCGTGGCGCCAGGGTCTGGCCAACCTACACCGGCCGGCCAATCAGACCGCCACGGTGGTGCTGGCCATCGGGTTCGGCGCGTTCCTCCTGGGCACCCTGTTTCTGGTGCAGTACAACCTGCTCCGTACCCTCCGGATCACCGGCGGCCCCGAGCGTCCGAACCTGGTGCTGTTCGACATCCAGACCGATCAGGTGGGCGAAGTGGAGACGATGGTCCGCGCGGGCGGCTATCGCGCGAGCGCTCCCGTGCCGATCGTGCCCATGCGGATCCAGTCACTCAAGGGGCGTCCGGTCACCGTGGCCCGATCCGAGTCCGCCGGCGCCGATGCCGGCCCTGATCCCGGAAGCTGGGCCGTCCGTCGCGAGTACCGCTCGACCTACCGCGACACGCTGGTCGCGTCCGAGCGGCTGGTGGCCGGCCGCTGGTGGGCGCCCGGCGCACGGGACGAGATCTCGATCGAGCGCGACGTGGCCCGCGAGCTGGGTGTGGGGCTGGGCGACGAGATCGTATGGGACGTGCAGGGTTTGCCGATCGCCACCCGGATCACCAGCATTCGCGAGGTGGACTGGGCCCGCTTCGAGCCCAACTTCTTCGTCGTCTTTTCCCCGGGGGCGCTCGAGTCGGCGCCGCAGACGTCGCTGCTCATGACTCGCGTCCCCTCCGCCGCCGAGCGGGGAGCGCTGCAGCGCCGGATCGCGGAGCGGCTGTCCAACGTCACCAGTCTGGACCTGTCCACTGTGCAGTCGACGCTCGAGCGGCTGATCGACCGGGTGGTGCTGGCCATCCGGTTCATGGCGCTGTTCACGCTGGGCACCGGCACGCTCGTGCTGATCGGCGCCCTGGCCACCAGCCGGTTCCAGCGC
Organism: Gemmatimonadales bacterium; assembly: GCA_035278325.1. Taxonomy (GTDB): domain Bacteria; phylum Gemmatimonadota; class Gemmatimonadetes; order Gemmatimonadales; family GWC2-71-9; genus CAVVWJ01. The sequence goes on from DATEJD010000395.1 coordinate 1,107, forward strand.
ATGCGGGAGGGCGCGCTGCTCCGCACCCTGGGTGCTACCCGCGCCCAGCTCTGGCGCGTGGTCTTTGCCGAGTATCTCTCCCTCGGCGCCCTCGCCGCGCTGGTGGCCCTGGTGCTGGCGACGGCATCGGGCTGGGCCCTCACCCGATTCGTGTTCGACGGCCGCTTCACGCTGCCGGTGGTGCCGTTTACGGTGCTGGGGATGAGCGTGGTGGCGCTCACGGTGGCGGTCGGTCTGGCCAACAGCCGCGAGGTGCTGCGCCGCCCCCCGCTCGAGGTCTTGCGCGGCGAGTAGGCGTCGCCAGCAGACTTTACAACCCGTCGCTTCGGGTCTATGAGTTACGGCCGACCACGCGACTTGAGTCCCGATTCCCGATCACTCGAGCGAGCCGTCCCGATGCTGACCATCGATCTCACCGGCAAGCGCGCCCTGGTGGCCGGCGTCTCCGACGACGGCGGCTTCGGCTTTGCCATCGCCAAGGCGCTCGCCGAGGCCGGCGCCACCATCTGCCTCGGGAGCTGGCCGCCGGCGCTGGGGATCTTTACCAAGCTGCTCGAGCGCGGAAAGATGGACGCCTCCATGCAGCTGAGCGGCGGCCGCAAGCTCGAGTTCGAGCGGATCTACCCGCTGGACGCCGCATTCGACACGCTCGACGACGCGCCCGCCGACGTGCGCGAGAACAAGCGCTACAAGGAGCAGGGCGACTTCAGCATCCAGGGAATGACCGACCGGATCCGGCAGGACTTCGGCGATCAGGCGCTGGACATCGTGGTACACAGCCTCGCCAACGGGCCGGAGGTCAAGTCGCCGCTGGTGGACACCAGCCGCAAGGGCTACCTCGCCGCGGTGAGCGTGAGCGCGTACAGCAACATCAGCCTGGTGCGCCACCTCGCGCCGCTCGCGCGCCCGGGCGCCTCGTTCCTCTCGATCACCTACGTGGCGGGCGAGCGGGTG
>DATEJD010000396.1:0-2839 GCA_035278325.1 Gemmatimonadales bacterium
CGAGGAAGTTGGCGTCCATCAGCGGCAGCAGGCGGTACTGGCAGCGGCGCGCGCCGTCCAGGTCGCCGCGGCGGGCCAGGTGGACCAGCTCGGTCATCGGCCCGGGCACCTCGTTGGAGGTGACCGAGATGAGGCCGTCGCCGCCCGCGGCGACGACCGGGAACGCGAGCCAGTCGTCGCCCGACAGCACGGCGAAGCCGTCGGGCCGGCGGCGGATGATCTCCATGATCTGGCGAAGATCGCCGCTCGCTTCCTTGACGGCGATGATGTTCGGGTGGGCGGCGAGCTCCAGCGCCGTGGCCGGCAGCAGGTTGACGCCGGTGCGGCCGGGGACGTTGTACAGGCAGACGGGTCGGGTGGACGCCTCCGCCACGGCGAGGAAATGGCGGCGCAGGCCTTCCTGGGTCGGCTTGTTGTAGTACGGCGTGGCGGTGAGGATCCCGTCCACGCCCAGGGCGCACATTCGCCTGGTCTCGTCCACTGCGCGGGCGGTGTCGTTGCTGGTGGCGCCGGCCATGACCGGCACCCGGCCCGCGGCGGCCTCGACCACGGCGGCCACGACCTGCTCGCGCTCGCGGTCGGTCATCGTCTGGGCTTCACCGGTGGACCCGCAGGGCACCAGGAAGTCGATTCCCTCGGCGATCTGCCACTCGACCAGCGCGCGCAGGGCGCGGAGATCGAGCGCGCCATCGTCGGTGAACGGTGTCACCAGCGCGGTGCCGCAGCCCTCGAACCGTGTCATCCACCGGCTCCGAACAGCATGTCCTCGACTGTGTGCACGCCGGGATGGCCTGGAAGCCACTCGGCTGCCGCGAGCGCCCCCGCCGCGAAGCCGTCGCGACTTCGCGTCTCGTGCGACAGCGTTACCCGCTCGTACGCCCCATCGTACGCCACGAGGTGCGTGCCCGGCGTGGCGCCGACCCGGACCGAGGTGATCGGGCAGCGGCGGTCGGGGTCGCCCTGGCCGACCCGAGCCTGCAGCGCACGCGCGGTTCCCGAGGGCGCGTCGACCTTGGCGGCGTGGTGCTCTTCCAGTATAAAGGCGTCGAACTCCGGCCGCCCCGCGAAGCCGCGCGCGAGCTCGCGGGCCGCACGGAGGAACAGGTGCACGCCGAGCGAGAAGTTGGCCGCGTGGAGCAAGGCGCCGTGCCGCTCGGCCACGAGGGTGGCGATCCGCGGCAGCTGGTCGAGCCAGCCGGTGGTGCCGGTGACGGTTGGGATGCCGGCGCGGATCAGGCGCTCCAGGTTGGCGGGTGCCGCGTCGGGGCGGGTGAACTCGACGGCGACATCGGCGCCCGAGAGGCGCTCCGCTGTCAGCGCGCGGCCCTCGGTGTTGTCTTTGGCGCTGATCACGGCGTGAATCGTGTGCCCGCGCTGCTCCGCCAGCCGCGCCACCGCCTGGCCCATCTTGCCGTTGCCGACGATCGCGATGCGCATCAGGGTCGCTGGCCCTTCACCACGGAAGCACGAAGGACACGAAGCCCGGCCCCTCCACCCGCAAAGAATGGCGGGTGAGGTGGTTGGGCTTCGTGTCCTTCGTGCTTCCGTGGTGAATCATCACCGGCACCTCCCCGAACGCCAGTGCCTCAGCAGGTCCCGAAGAACTCCTGGTGCAGCCGACGGACCACGCCCGGTCCGTCTTCCTCTCGCACCACGAACGTCACGTTGATCGCGCTCGCCCCCTGCGAGATCACCTCCACATTGGCCGGCTGCACCGCCCGGAACAGCCGCGCCGCGATGCCGGGCGTGGTCCGCATCCCGATGCCGACCACCGCCACGATCGCCCGGCCGCTCTCGAGCCATACCTCGCCCAGCTCGCTCAAGTCCCGCACCACCGCGTCCAGCCGGGTCCGGTCCTCCACCGTGAGCGACACGCTCACCTCGCCGCTCGCGAGCACGTCCACCACCACCTCGTGGCGCTCGAAGGCCTCGAACATCGCGCGCAGGAAGCCGTAGGCGCCGAGCATGCGCGGCGCGCGGACGTTGATGACGGTGATGCCGCGCTTCCAGCTGATGGACCGCACCGGCGAGTCGCCCATCCGCTCGAGCTCGGCGGAGGGCTCGATGATCGTGCCCGGATCGTCGGGGCAGGTGGAGTTGAGCACCACGATCGGGATGCCCGCGCGCACCAGCGGCTGGGCCGTGGCGGGATGGAGGACCTTGGCGCCGAACGTCGCCAGCTCGGCCGCCTCCTCGTAGCTCGCGGCCCGGAGGGTGCGGGCCGAGGGCACGATGCGCGGATCGGCCGTCATGAGGCCGTTGACGTCGGTCCAGATCTCGACCCGCCTGGCCCCGAGCGCCGCGCCGAGCAGCGCGGCGGTGTAGTCGGAGCCACCGCGGCCCAGCGTGGTCGGTATCCCCTCCGCCGTCGCGCCGATGAACCCCTGCGTCACCGGAATCCTTCCGCGCTCCACCAGTGGACGGAGACACTCGCGTGAGCGGCTGGTGAGGGCTTGCATCTGCGGCGTGGCGCGACCGTAGCGGCCGTCGGTGAGCATGAGCGGCCGGATGTCGACCCAGGTGGCGGGAATGCCGGCCCCCTCGAGCGCCGCGGCGATGATCCGGCTGCTCCAGAGCTCGCCTCGCCCCGCCACCGCGTCGAGCTCCGCCGGCCGGAGCGCGCGGCCGAGCGCGGAGCCCAGCTCCCGGCGGAGGGCGGCGACGTCGCTCTCGATGGCCGGCATCACCGACCCGGCGCCGGGCAGTGCCCCCGCCGTGGCTCCGTGCCGATCGAGGAGCTCGGTCAGCGCGGTGTCGAGCGCCGCCGCCTCGCCGGCATGCACCAGCGTGGCGAGCCCGAGGAGGGCGTCGGTGACCTTGGCCAACGCGCTCACCACGA